>CAZAFS010000135.1:0-7979 GCA_964484165.1 uncultured Opitutaceae bacterium
GCGGCAGGCAGGACTTGCAGCCGCAGCAATCGGCGAGGATGTGCGCGGTGTTGGGCTCCTGTTCGATGTGGCCCTTGTCGATCAGGACCAGCGCCTCGGCGGCGGCGGCCCCGGCCTGCGCGACGGTGTCGGGGATGTCGCGCGGTCCCTGGCAGCAGCCCGCGATGAAGATGCCGTCGGTGAACGTGTTCACCGGGGCCAGCTTCGGGTGCCGCTCGAGGAAGAAGCCTTCCGTGCCGCAGCTCATGTTGAACAGGCGGCGCACGTCCTGCGCATCGCCGTGCGGCTCCAGGCCGGTGGCGAGGACGACCATGTCCACCGGAATCCGCCGCACCACGCCGGCCAGCGTGTCCTCGACGCGGATGACCAGCTTGCCCTCCTCCTCCGGGATGAAGGCCCAGTCGGTGACCTCGCCGACGCGCCCGCGGATGAAGTGGACGCCCTCGTCGAGCAGCTTGTCGTAGAACTCCTCGTAGCCTTTGCCGGGCGCGCGGATGTCGATGTAGAAATTGTAGATTTCCGCCTCGGTGTGCTCCTTGAGCAGGTGCGCGAGCTTCATCGAGTACATGCAGCAGACGCGGGAGCACCAGCGGTTGGTCTTCCGGTCGCGCGAGCCGACGCAATGGATGATGCCGATGGCGCGCGGGCGCTGGCCGTCGCGCAGGACGACGTCGCCCCCGGTCGGGCCGGAGGCGTTGACGAGGCGCTCCACCTCCATCGCGGTGTAGACGTTGGGAAAGCGGCCGTAGCCGTACTGGGGCGTGCGGCGGACGTCGAAGGTCTGGAAGCCCGTGGCGACGATGATCGTGCCGACCTTGATCTCCTTGAGCTCCTCGCGCTGGGTGAAGTCGATGGCCTTCTTCTCCCCGCAGGCCTCGACGCAGGTCTTCTTGCACTTGTCGGTCAGCACGCCCCGCTTGAAATTCAGGCAGGTCTCCGGATCGATCAGCACCACCTGCGGCGTGGCCTGGGGGAACGGGATGTACACCGGCTTGCGCTTGCCCAGGCCCTCGTTGAAGTCATCCGTAAACTTCGGCTCCTTGTAGACGCAGTGGGCGATGCAATCCTGGCAGCCGGTGCAGAGGTCCTCGTTCACGAAGCGGGGCCGGCGCTTGATGGTGACGGTGTAGTTGCCCACGTAGCCGTCCATCTTCACGACCT
Source organism: uncultured Opitutaceae bacterium (assembly GCA_964484165.1). Taxonomy (GTDB): domain Bacteria; phylum Verrucomicrobiota; class Verrucomicrobiia; order Opitutales; family Opitutaceae; genus Fen-1467. The sequence goes on from CAZAFS010000135.1 coordinate 1,162, forward strand.
CCGAGTAGCTCCACAGGGTGATGTTCTCGTGCGCGCCGACCTCGGACATCTTCGGCGTCAGGATGCACGCCGCACAGTCCAGCGTTGGAAAGGTTTTGTCGAACTGGGCCATGTGGCCGCCGATGGAGGGTTCGCGCTCGACGAGGTAGACCTTCTTGCCGGCGTTGGCCAGGGTCAGCGCCGCGTGAATGCCGGCGATGCCGCCGCCGACCACGAGGACGTCGGGATGGACGGGGACCTGCTTCACTTCGAGGGCCTTGTGGTGCGCCACGCGTTCGATGGCGGCGCGGGCCAGGTCCTTGGCCTTGGCCGTGGCCTCCGCATGGTCGGTGTGCACCCACGAGTCGTGCTCGCGGATGTTCACCATGTGGAAAAAGAAGGGATTCAGCCCGCCGGCGGCGACGGCTTTGCGGAAGGTGTGCTCGTGGAGCAGCGGCGAACAGGAGGCCACGACCACCCGGTTCAGGTTGAACTCCTTGATGTCTTTCTGGATGAGTTCCTGGCCCGGGTCCGAGCACATGTACTTGTAGTCGCGGGACAGGACCACGCCGGGCAGTTGTTCGACGTATTTCGCCACCGCCGGGCAGTCCACCACGCTGGCGATGTTGAACCCGCAGTGGCAGATGTAGAATCCGGTGCGCACGTCTGGTCGTTTGGTGTCCATGGGACTCGTACCAATTCGAAATTGTTCAGGCGGCCTGGGATTGGGCGACGGGCAGTTTCAGCCGGGTCATGCCGCGTTGCAGCCCCAGGGAGGTTTCGGACAGGCCGAAGGCCAGGCCGAGGAGTTGGGTGAAGAACACCACGGGCAGGCCGAGCCGCGGGCCGACCGGAATGCTGGCTCCCTTGTTCGCAGGATCGGGGATGGTCTCGTCCCCCCAACGCTTGGCCATCTTGTCCCGATAACAGTCCAGGTTGAACTGGCACAGCGGGCACACCGTGGAGATGACGTCCGCCCCGCGTTTGATGGCCTCCTTGAGCAGAATGTAGGAACAGAGCAGGCCGGGCTCGGGCAGTGTGCCGGTGAGGCTGCCGCCGCAGCAGCGGGTCTTCAGCGGGTAGGACACCAGCGTGCAGCCGATGGCTTCAAGCAGCCGGTCCATCGTCACGGGATTGTACTGGTCGTCGAACGAGGCATAGGGCCGCACGATCTGGCAGCCGTAGTAGGCGGCGACCTTGAGCCCGGTCAGCGGCCGCTTCACGTGCTTCTTGATCTCGGCGATCCCGACGTCGTTGACCAGCACGTCGAGCGGATGACGCACCGGCGTGTTGCCGCTATAAGTGAGATTGCCCTGCTTCAGCGCTGTCTCGATGACCGCCTGGACGGACGGCGATTCATGGAGGTAATGCTTGGTCTTGTTCAGCACCAGGTAGCAGGCGCTGCAGGGGGCGAGCAACTCCTTGCAGCCGGTCTTCTCGGCAATGGCGAGGTTGCGCGACGCCATCACGCAGGCCTTGACCTCGTCCACCGCCATGTACGCCGTGGCGCCGCAGCAGTTCCAGTCTTCCAGCTCCACCAGCTCGACGCCGAGCACCTTGAGGATCTGGAGCAGGGACTCTTCGTAGGCCCGCCCCGTCCCTTTCAGGGAACACCCGGGGAAATAGGAGAATTTCATCGCTCAGTGTCCTCCGTGGCCGTGGCCGCCGTTGGCGGCGCGCGCCTTGCGCTGGTCGCTCAGGGCGTCGATGGACAACGCGTCCACCACGGACATCATGCGGCCGAGCTCATCCTTGCGCTTGATGCCGTCCATCGTGAGCGGAAATCGCCCGCGCCAGATGAGGTTGAGCCCCAGCCGCCACATGCCCAGCGCGGCCAGGATGTTCGTCTTGAGAAACATGATCGTGGCCAGGTAGTTCTCCGTCACGCGGCCGTGCTTGTGGGACATCTTGTAGAATTCCTGGGCCAGCACCGGGATCGGGAAACGCTTCGGATAAATGCCCTCGTGGATGGCCCGCTGCTTGAGCTCATACATGATGTCCGTGATGCGGATCTGCTTCGGGCACTCGACCGTGCAGGCGTAGCACGAGGCGCAGAGCCAGATGGTCGTGCTGCGCAGGACCTCCTGCTTGAAGTCCGAGCGCGTCAGCTCCATCACCTGCCGCGGGGTGTAGTCCATGAAAATGCTCAAGGGGCACACGCCGGAGCAGGTGCCGCATTGGATGCAGGTTTCCAGTTGCTCGCAACCGGGCACGCTCATCACCTCGCGGCCAAAACCCTTGGCCCGGTCGGATTCATACTTGATCGTTCTTTTGAGCTCTATCATGGGCGCATCGACTTTGTCGGCTGGAGTGCGGTGGTCTGCAGGGAGCGAGAAGTTAGACAGTCCAAACTGATCGAGGGTGGCCGGGAAATGGGTTGATTGAAGGGCTGGCTGCCGGCGTCGTACGGGGAATTTGGAGTCCGGGAGTTGAGTTGAGGGATGAGAGGTGACTCGAGATCGGACGCCGTCGGAGCGGCGACGCCCACCACTGGGACACTGGGCAGCCAGATTCGGCACAGCGAGTAAAATGAAGAAACCTTATGCCAAGTTGGGATGTAATCCTGCCATTGTCGTGGCCGAAAACTTCCGGACTCCGACCGATGCGAACCGATCCACTTGGTATCCTAAGCGCACCTTGAGGCCGGCTTTTCTAAACGGCGGCGCTAATGGCGTAACCAACTACAAATAATACCATTAAATTGACTTGGAGAAATTTGATGGCCGACCAGATCCGCGCCTGTTTCAGGTCCCAAACGGGCGATTGATTCGGGAAGATTGAATCCGGCCCCATAATTCTTCGGATTCGCTGGCGTGCCATTGCCTGGGTTGCGTGGCACGTTGTAAAATGGATGCGCAAAATAAGAACAACTTCACGCTTCCATGAGGCTGGAGATTCAGACGACGGCGCACGACGCCAGCGCCGTGGAGGGAAAGAGTTACGCCGGCCCGGGGCCGGCGAGTGAAACCGAAGTTATGCCCCACAACGCGCCGAGAGCCTGGCCGGCGGACAATCCGCCGTCGTTCGGCGGCAGGTCGCGGTGGCAAAGGACCTTGAAGCCGGCGGCCTGCAGTTGCCGGCAGGTTGCATCCAAAAGGCGCACGTTTTGGAAGCATCCTCCGGTGAGGACCACCGTTCCGATGCCAACGCGGCCGGCCACATCCGCGACACACCGGCTCAAGGCGCGATGGAAGCGAGCCGCCGCCACCGAGGGCTGGGCGGCCGCCTCGGGTTGCAGGAGGGACGCGACCAGCGGGCGCCAGTCGACCTGCCAGATCCCCGCGTCGCCCAATGCGGTTATGGGAAGGATTAAGTCGACTTCTTCTTGCGGCGCAGGGTCGGCGGCGAACTCCAATTCCATCGCCGCCTGGCCTTCGAACGAGCAGCGCGCGCGCAGCCCGAGCAGGGCCGCAACGCCATCGAAAAGCCGGCCGACGCTGGTCGTGAGGGGCGCCTGGACCCCGCGGTCGAGCATCGATCGCAGGACCGACAACTCGCGGTCGCGAAACCCGAGCGCCAGGGCCGGCGGGCCCAGCCGCGCCGCCTCGCCGTCAAACAGATCGTGCAACAGGCCGAGGGCGCTCCGCCGCGGCTCGCGCACGGCCGCTTCGCCGCCGGGCAGGCGGAACGGCCGCAGGTGGGCCACGCGGCGCGCCGTCCGCCGCCCGCGGTCGACCACGATGAATTCGCCGCCCCAGATGGTGCCGTCCGGCCCGTATCCCGTGCCATCCCACGCCACGCCCAGCACCCGCTCCGGCCTGCCGCCATGCTCGAGCAGGCAGGCGAGAATGTGCGCGAGGTGATGCTGCACGGGCACCACCGGCACGCCCAGATTCTGCGCGAAGCGGGTCGAGGCGTAGTCCGGATGCGCGTCGCACGCCACGCGCGCGAAATGCCCGCCGTAGAGCGAGCCGAGCAACGAGACCGTCCGGCGAAACGCGTCAACCGAGACCGGGTTGGAAAGATCGCCGATGTGGGGGCTCAGCACGAGGCGCGGGCCCGCGCTCACCGCGATCGTGCTTTTGAGATGCCCGCCGACGCAGAGCAGCGGTTCGGGCGCCGCGAGACCGTCCGGCAGCGGGAGGGGCGTGGGGGCGAATCCGCGGGCGCGGCGCAGCAGCACGGGACCGCCGGCCGCGCGCCGCATCACCGAATCGTCGACCGCCCGGGCGATCTCCCGGTTGTGCACGAGAAAAAGACCGGCGATCGCGCCCAGCCGTTGCCGCGCCTCCTCGTTGTCGGTGCAGAGCGGCTCCTCCGACAGGTTGCCGCTCGTGGCGACCACCGGCCGCCCGACCGCCGCCAGCAGCAGCACGTGCAATGGCGTGTAGGGCAGCAGCGCGCCGATCCAGGGATTGCCGGGCGCCACCGCCCCGGCCAGCGGCGCCCCCGCGCGGCGGCGCACCAGCACGATGGGGGCGGCGGCGGCGGTGAGCCAGCGCAGGTCGTCCTCGTCCGGCTCGGCCGCGCTCCGCAGGGACGCGAGCGAGGGAAACATCACCGCCAGCGGTTTCTCCTCGCGATGCTTCCGGCGGCGCAGCTCGCGCACGGCCGCCTCGCTGGTGGCGTCGACCATCAGGTGGAAGCCGCCGAGGCCCTTGACCGCGACGATCCGGCCGGCGCGCAGCGCCGCGGCGGCGGCGGCGATCGCCGCGGCGCGGGAGTCGAGCACGCGGCCCGCCGCGTCCTGCAGCTCCACGTGCGGCCCGCAGGCGGCGCAGGCGTTGGGCTGGGCGTGGTAGCGCCGGTCCGCCGGGTCATCGTATTCCCGCTGGCACGAGGGACACATGCCAAAGACCGCCATGGTGGTGCGGGCCCGGTCGTAGGGCAGGGCGCGCACGATCGAATAGCGCGGCCCGCAGTTCGTGCAGTTGATGAAGGGATAGCCGTGGCGGCGGTCGCCCGGATCGGCGAGTTCCCGCCGGCAGTCGGCGCACAGCGCGAGGTCGGGCGTGACCGCCGCCGTGGGCTCCGCCGCGTCCGCGGCGCTTTCGAGGATCAGGAAGCCCGCCGCCGGCGCCGGCGGCAGGCCCGCGATCTCCCCCGTCCGGCGTTGCCGCAGGGCGTTGATGTGCGCGGCGGGCGGCGCCTCCGCCCGCAGCGCGGCGGCCAGCGCCTCGAGCGCGGCCGGCGGGCCGATCGCGCGGATGACCACGCCGCGCGCATCGTTGCGCACCCAGCCGCGCACGCCCAGGCGGGCGGCGAGGCGGGCGACGAACGGCCGGAATCCGACGCCCTGCACGGTGCCCTCGATCTCCAGCAGATGGTCTGCGGAGTGGGGTCCGGTGCCGTCAGCCGCCGGTGGCATGATTCAAAGCAGCGCGCGCAGGTAGGCCAGCCAGGCGTCGAACCCCTCGCCCGTGCGGGCGGAGAGCTCGAACACCGCAGCCTGGGGCGCGACCCGCCGGAGGTTGGCCAACGCCGCGGCGCGGTCGAAGCCCAGCACCGCCGCGACGTCGATTTTGTTCAGGATGACGGCATGCGCGCTGGTGAAAATCGGCGGGTACTTCAGCGGCTTGTCCTCGCCCTCGGTGCACGAGAGCAGGGTGATGCGGCGGTTCTCGCCCAGGTCGAACGAGGCGGGGCAGACGAGGTTGCCCACGTTTTCCACGAACAGCAGGCGCACGCCCTCCAGCGGCAGGGCTTGCAGGCCGCGCGCGACCATCGCGGCATCGAGGTGGCAGGTGCCGCCGGTCGTGATCTGCGCCACCGGCAGGCCCTCGCGCCGCAGGCGGCGGGCGTCGTTGTCGGTCTCCAGATCGCCCACCAGCACGGCGCAGCGCACCTCGCCCGCCAGCGCGTCGAGGGTGCGCTCCAGCAGCGTCGTCTTGCCCGCGCCCGGGGAGGACACGAAATTGAGCGTGCGAATTCCGCGCTTCAGCAGGAGCGCGCGGTTCGCCGCCGCCTGCCGGTCGTTCTGGTCGAGCAGCCGCACCGCCAGGTCGACGGTGCGCTTCGCGCCGGGCAGGGAATCGCCCGGCGGCACGGGCAGCGTGTCATCGGGCTCGCGGACATCGACGACGATGACGCCCCGCCCGCGGGAGGCGGGCGCGCGCTGGGGGGCTGGTTTCTTGGCGGGCATGGCGCTCAGATCAGTTCGAGGCGGACGAGGTCGAGTTCACGACCCTGTTTGATGGTGGCGTTCGACCGGCCGCATTTCGGGCATTCCAGAAAAAAATTCTCTTCCAGGGTGAAGTCCTGCCGGCAGTCGGAACAGTACGCGACGGCGGGCACCGGGTCAATTTGGACTGTGGCGCCCTCGGCCGGCGTGCCCGGCAGGATGGCGGTGAACGCGAACTCCAGGGAGTCCCGGTCGACGCCGGAGAGCGCCCCGACGCGGATCACGATGCGCGTCACGCGGGTGGCCCGCTCGCTGCGCGCCTTCTCCAGGGCGAGCCGCAGGGCCGATTCGGCGATCCCCAGTTCGTGCATGATAAGGAAAACGTGGGCCCGCCCCCTCGGGAAGTCGAGCCGTCGTGCCGGTGCGGCAGAAGAAATATTAATTCAATGACCTCGAGGTCATATATCAATTGATGCGCACCAAAATATGCGCTAGCTCTCCTGCACCAAGTACCCCGCCCCAAACTCTCGTGCCGTCTGACTGCGGCCGGCCGGCGCGTTCAACCCAAGATCATCATGAATGTGTTGGAATCCCCGTCCTCAACCGGCGGTCCGACCCTGTGGGAGGAAATGACTGCGCGCGGCGTGAGCCGGCGTGACTTCCTGCAGTTTTGCACCTGGATGGGCGCCCTGCTCGGCCTCGAGGCCAGCGGCGTCGCGCAGGTGGTCAAGGCCCTGGAGACCAAACGCCGCCTGCCCGTGGTCTGGCTGCATTTCCA
>CAZAFS010000136.1:0-7853 GCA_964484165.1 uncultured Opitutaceae bacterium
ACCCAGGGGTTGGCTTCGAGCCAGCGGAGGGTGCGGAGGATGCCCTGCTCAATGGTGAGTTTCGGCTGCCAGCCGGTGGCGCGGACTTTCTTCGTGTCGAGAAAGATGAACGGGTTGTCCCCGATCCAGCCGCGGTCGCCGCCGGTATATCGCAGCTCGGGTTTGAGGCCCAGGGCGCCGCAGAGGAAGCGGATGCTGTCGTTCACCTGCACATATTCCGGCGCACCAAGATTGTAGATCTGCGTGTGATGCGCTGCGGCTGCGGCAGTGCCAAGCCCGATGACGTGCAGCATCGCGTCGAGGCAATCCTGCACGTAGAGGTAGCTCTTGCGCTGCGAGCCGTCGCCCAGGACGCGGAGCCAATCGGGGTGCGCGGTGAGTTGCTGGTAGAAGTCAAACACGTGGCCGTGGGTGTAGCGTTCGCCGAGGATGGAGACGAAACGAAAGATGTAGCCCTCGAAGCCGAAACCCTCGCCGTAGGCGGCGATCAGCCCTTCGCCGGCCAGTTTCGACGCGCCGTAGAGTGAAGTCTGGATCGGGAACGGGGCCGCCTCGGGGGTGGGGATGACCGCGGTTTCGCCGTACACGGAGCCCGTGGAGGAGAACGCCAGGCGCTTGACGCCGTTGGCCCGCATCGCCTCGAGCACATGAAAGGTGGCAATGGTATTCTGTTCGAAATCCTTGCGGGGATGCTCCGTGCCGAAGCGCACGTCGGCATTGGCGGCCAGATGGAAGACAAAGTCGCACCCCTTCATGGCTGCGGTCAGCGCCGGCAGGTCGAGGTCGTCGCCGCGTATCAGGGTGCACCGGCCATCCTTGACCGCGCCTTCCAGAAATCGCTCCCGGCCGGTGGAGAAATTGTCCCAGCCGACGACGGTCCGGCCATCGGCGAGGAGGCGGTCAACCAGGTTGGATCCGATGAAGCCGGCGGCGCCGGTCACGAACACGCGTTGCATGGGGCAGAATGAGAAAGAGGTGGGCGGGCGTCAATCGGGCCGGAGGCCGCGCGCCCCGGCGGCGCGCGGCGCGGAAGGCCGGCTAGGCGCCGGCGGGCGCCGGGCGCGGCTTGAGCGCGAGGCCGATGCACAGGTTGCACCAGACGAAGGGCACCTTGAGCGGGAAGTAGCTGCGGGCCTCGATGGTGAACCACGGCGCCAGCTCCTCGAAAATCTCCGGGGCCAGGTTGATGTGCTCGCGCTTGTAGAACCAGGAGTAGTCGCCTCCGTAGTGCTTCTTGTAGACGCGTTCGGCGGACAGCTTGCGCGCCAGCGTGTAGGCGGGACTGCCCTCGGTGGGTATGACCACGAGAAACCGGCCGGTGGCCTTGTTCACCAGGCGGTGGGCTTCGCGAATCGCGGCCGGCAGGTTGGGCAGGTGCTCGAGCACGTGCACGGCGATGACCCGATCGAAATAGCCGTCGGCGAAACCCAGCCGGGTCTGGCAGTCACCCACGACCGCCTGCACCCGCGGGAAACTCCGGCGGATCTCCGCGGCCATGTTTTCACGCAGGTCGAGGGCGTGGTAGTTGCGCTCCTGTTCCGGGGTGAGCTTTTCGTAGTGGAGATGCTCGCCGAGCCCGGCGCCAATCTCGAGCGTGGTCCGGAAGCCGGGGAAGGAGTAGCGCACCGGAAAGTTCTGATTGAAGATCTCCACGAGGCCGAAGCGGCGCGGCAGCACCTCGTGCCAGATCTTCATGAAATCGTCGCTGATCTGTCTCTGCTCCGGGGTGAGGGGAGGAAGGATTTTTGGCCATTTGCCGGCTTGGTCCATGAGGCCTGAAGGAATACAAGAATGCGTGGCGGGGGAAGAACGAAAACGAGGCGGACGGTCGGAGCGCTGAGCGGAACTCGACAATAATCCCGGTGGCCGGCCGCCCGCCAGGCGTGACCGCCGGCCGCACAATCACCCGGGAAGATCCGCGCGTTGCCCGCCTGGCGCGGGGCGAGATGAAAAGGGGCGGCGGAGTTTCTCCGTGGCCGCTGCGCAAGCCAGGCCGGGCTCAGGGCTGGACGGGTCCGCGACGCACCTCGAGAATTGTGCCGGTGAAGCGCACGCCGGCGTTCGAGCCGCCGATGCGATTTGCGCCCACCGTGACCTCGGAGAGGGTGGTGTCGTATTGGCGGGTGGCTTCGTCGAGGACGACGCGGCCGTCGAGCGTCACCCGCACCTGCCGGCGCAGTCGGTCGCGCTCCGCCGCCGGCAGGGCCCGCACCGCGGGATTGTCGGCGGGATACAGCGCGCCGGTCGAGATCTCGAGGCGGTGCGCGGCGTAATAGTCGGCCTCGACCGGCTCGGACAGGGCGCCGACGATGCCCCACACGTCGACGCCGATGCGCACATGGCGCGGATCCACGTAACGCACATAAATGAAGGTTCCGGCATGCGGGCGGCCGGTGACCAGCAACGGCTGCGTGCCCAGCGCGGCGTCGCGCGGGAAGATGACGTTCATTACGATGGGTCCCACGGCCGCGCGCCACCGCCGCCATGCGATGAGGCCCGTCGCCGCCGCCGCGATCACGACGATCACCGCCGCCGCCATCGCCAGCGACCGCCAGGCGATCCGCCTCGCCGGATTCCACAGGGCGCAGCCCGCGGTGCCCAGGTCCCGGCGGATCCGACCCGGCAAGAGCAGTCCGGCCAGCACGCCCGTCCATCCGGCGAGGGTGAGCCAGAAGGCGGCCCGGAGCCGGGGCGAGCCGGGATAACTGATCTCCACCTGGCTCTGGCCCGCCGGCACGGGCACCAGCACAAGGCCGTCGGGCGACGCCTGGACCGGAGCGGGCCGGCGATCCACAGTCGCCGCATAGCCGGGCAGGAACAGGCGCGGCACCTCGAGATATCCGGCGGCCGCCGTGCGCACGCGCACCCGCAGCGGCACGAGTGACTCCAGGGCGACGGGCAGCTGGTCGAGCTTCGTGGCTTCAAGCTTGAAGTCGGCGAATCGGGTCCAGGCCTGCGTCTCGAGGCCCGGGGCGACGAGCCACAACTCAATCTCCTCCGGCTTGTCGCCCGTTGTCCACAGGCTCAGCGACCGGCCGGCGCCGGGCTGCATGCCGAACCCTTCCGGGCCTCCCGCCGCGGGCAGCGCGTATTCCCGGAAGAAATTGCGCCCGCGCAATTGCAGCACGAGCGGCTGCGGCGGGATCCTGAAATCGAAGGTCAGCCGGTACCGCATTCCGGGCTGGAGGGTGAGCGGCGGGCCCAGGGTGAGTCGGTCCGGGCCCGAGTCGACCACCCGGAAGGTGCCGCTGGCGGCCGATTGGGGAAAAGGAGCGGTGGCATTGCCGATTACCAGCCGGGCGTCGAACGGTGCGCGCAGGCGGAATTCCATCGCCGGATCCATCACGCCGTTCACGAACCAGGGCGGCGTGCCGAGCAGGGCGAATGACGTCACCGTCAGGTCGACGTTTTCCGGCCGGTGGACGCGGTGGGAAGCCGCGGGTTCGAGCCGGGTGGCAAAGCCGCGCGTCACGAAGCGCAGCGCCTCCCACCCGGTCCAAAGCACGCCGGCGGCCAGCAGGAGGTGAAAGAGATCGCGGCGGAGCCCCGTCCACGGCCGGGCGGGCGGATGCCACGCGAGGGCGAACGCGAAAATTGCCAGGGCCGTGACCAGCAGATACAGCCGCTGCATCGGCCACTGGTTGGTCAACGAGATCGCCAGCGTGGGGAGGTGGTCCCACAGCCAGGCCTGCACCCCCGGCACCGGCAGCGTCAGGGCGAGGAAGAAAACGCTGATGGCGAGGAACACCAGCGCCAGCGTCTGCCGGCGCCAGACGGCGAGGGCGAGGCCGGTGGCCAGCAGGGTCCAGTAGGCGTAACCCAACTGGAAATCGCCGAGGTGGTTCGCCGTCCCGCTGACCGGCCGCAGCGCGTCGGCAAACACGTGGCGGGTCTCGGTCAGAAGCAACTGCACGTCCTTGACGTGGGTGATGGCGTGGTACCCCTGCACGGTGAGCGCCGACACAAAGGCATAGCCCGCGAGCACGAGGAAAAGCAGCCCGGCGCCGCCGGCCGCGAGCACCGCCCGGCCGCGCCGCCGGGCGGTCACGAGAATGTTCAGGCCCGCCAAAGCGCAGACCGCGGTCAGCCAGAAGGCCACCGGCGGATGGGCCAGCCAGGTCGCCGCGAGCCCGATCGCGATCTGCACATGCGCGCCAAACGTTCCCGTGCGCCGGGCCCGGACCAACCCGCCCAGCACGACCGGGATCCACGGCGCGGTCATGACCGTCATGTAGAGATCCATGGCGTAGGCTGCGGCGAGCAAGCCGGGCGACAGCCCGTAGGCGGCGGCCAGCAGCGCGGTGGTGTTATCCGCCAATTCCGGCACGGCGCGTCGCAGGCAATAATAACAGCTCATCACGCCGCCGAGCAGGCTGAGACCGACAACCAGGTTTTGCAGGGTCCAGAACCCCAGGGTGCGTCCCGTCGCGAAATCGAGCAGACCGGCCAGGTAGGTCAGATAGGGCGCGGTGCGCAGGGGATGGATGCGACCGTTCCAGGCGAATTCGCTCTGGCCGACGAACACGGGAAATTCACCCGCCCGCGCCTGAGTGACGAAATCGGCCACGGCCAGGCTGTAGTTGTAGGCTTCGTGGCTGCCCAGGCCGCGGTCGCTCCAGAAGGGCGCGGCGATGAACAACCCCGCGACCAGGACGATAGCCAGGGTCCGCCCACGGGCGGCGGCCCAGGCCGGCAGGGAGGAGAGCGGCGGGGTCATGGGCATGGCAATCGGCGCGGACGCTGGAGGTCGACCGCCTGCCGCGCTAGGAGCGGAAACCCTCGGCGCGGTCGACAATGAGCCGGGGCCAACCCCACACCTCCTCGTAAATCCGGCCGATGTACTCGCCGAGGCTGCCGCCGCCGGTGAGCTTCTGTCCCGACGTGGGCGGCGGCGTGGTGAACGTAGGGAGGAACCGCTCGATCGACAGGATGCGCCCGGTGAAGCACGCGCCGCAGACGCTGCTGCCCACGGTGTTCCGCCCGACCGCGACTTCGGCCGCACGCGCCTCGTAAAACGGTAGAGAGGTATCGAAGATGGTGCGCCCGTCGAGTTTGAGCACGAACGGCGCGGCCCGGGGATCGCCGAAGAGGGCCGCGAGTTTCGGATTGGTCCGCCCCGGACGCGGATAGAGGCCGCCGATGGTCAGTTCGAGGACATGGGAGTGACCGTAGTTGATCCGGATGGGGGCGGACACCGGGCCGCCCACCGACCAATGATCCAGACCGAGCCGAATTTCGTTTGGACTCTCGTGGATGACGTAAATGCAGTCCGCGGCGCCGGTCCGGCCGATGACGACCAGCGGCTCCGCTTGGGGCTGCGCCCATCTGGGAATCTCGAGCGTCAGACGGAGCGAGCCAAAAGCCTTGCGTTCGACCTCGCGACGGTGGAGGGCGGAGCCGATGCAGCCGAGAATCGCCACGACGCCCGCGATGGCGGACAAGAGGCAAAGGCGGCGGCGCGGCACGCGGTCGAGGGCGGTGAGCAGATTGTGTTGCCGGATCCATGACCGGTCGATCTCAGCCGGCCCGATGCGCCGCGGGCGGGACCGGAAAAGGCCCCATGCCAGCCACGGGAGTCCCGCCGACAAGGTCAGCGAAAACAGCCAGCTCGCGGAAAGTATCCGCGACCCGACATAGGTCAGCACCACGATGGAGTCACCAGCTGGCACCGGCACGGCCACCAATCCATTGGGGGACCGGCGCACGGCGACCGGGTGTCCGTTGACCGCCGCTTCATAACCATCGAAGTGGACGCGTGGCGTTTCCAGGTAGCCGCCGGCGAAGGCGCGGACGGCGGCCGTGTAGGGTGTCTGCGCGGTGAGGCGAATAGGAAGCTGATTCTCGGTGAAGGGGGCCGCCCGGACGCTCACGCCGGGAATCGTGGCGGTCACGACGATCTGATGTTCCCCGGGCGCGGCCAGGCGCAGGGGGGTGGTCTTCGCGCAGCCCGGCTCGGAGCCAAAAGCCAGGGGTCCGCCGCCGAACGGGAGGGAGTAGATGCGATCGACTCCGGCGCTCCGCACGGTGATTTCGCCGACGGGGGAGGGATGTTCAAAGGCGAAAACCAGGAGATAGTTGCCGGGCCCGGCCAGGTGCAGCACGGCCTGCGGCGCCAGCGGGACCAATGGAGCCGCGGCGGAAACGGCCGGTGCGCTGGCGAGGATGGTCGCGGCGTTTTCCTGCGCGGTTTCCATTTCGGGGCCCAGGAGGCGCGATTCGAATTCTGGATCCGTCCACCCGTCGGTATAGTAAGGCGACGCCCGGTTCAACTCGTCGTACGACGAGCGTGTCAGCACGAGATTTCCCGGGGCAAAACGCGCCCCTGCCGTCGTCGCCCCGACGAAGGCATTCGCCGTGCGCTGGTGGATCCGGGCCGTCTCCCCCAGGCTCCAACCGCATCCCAGGAGCAACACTCCGCAGGCGACCGGATACGCCCAGGTGCGCCGCCAATTCCTTGGGTCAAACGCGGCGGCGCCCGCCACCACGGTCGCAGCGGCCAGGATTGGACACAGACGCTGTTGGGGCCAGTTGGACAGCAACGCCAGCCGGTCGGGAACCAGCAGCCACAGTTTGGACGAGACCCACGGCCACGCCGGAATCAGCAGCAGGAGGAACAGAAGACAGAGCGTGCCCAAAAACATCCCCTCAATCCGCCGCCGCCGCAGCAACAGGCCCACGGCGGAGAACAGCACGCCCCACAGCGCCCAACCGAGCTGGATATCCGCCCCTCCGTTGGCTCCCGCTCTGAATGGAACGAAAGCCGATTGCAGGGCGCGGGACAGGTCGCCGGCGGCATAGGCGTAGAATTCAGGCGGCGGCGCCGTGGCCGGGCTGAGATGAAGCTTGGCGACGGAGACAAACAGGAAGGCGGTCAGACCGGCGACCAACGTGCCGGCCAGGAGCTGCCGCCGCCACTGGCCGGCGGCCCCGGCGGAAAGCATGAACCGGCCCAGTTGGGCGCAAGCCCAGGCCACCGACATCCAGGCCGCGACCGGCGGATGGGCGTACCAGAGCATGGCCAGCGCGACGGCGCACAGCAGTTGCGGGCCCGTGTCGTCCGTCCGGCGGAACATTTCGGCCATGCCATACCAGCAGAGCAGGAGCCAAGGCGCCGTCATGTAGGTGGCAAACATGTCGCTGAGAACGAGGGGCGCCAGGATCGCCGGGCTCGTCACGTAGAGGATGGCCAGCAGCGCCGCCGCCAGGCGCCGGCCCGCGGAGAGACGCCGCGCCACCAGGTACGCCGCGACGGCCGAAGCCAGCGCGCTGACGACGACCGTCAGATCCTGCAGCTGCACGAAGGACAGGCGGCGCAGCGTCAACGCATCGAGCAGGCCCGCCAGGTGAACCAAATACGGGGCCGTGCGCACGTTGTGGACAAAGCCGTTAAACGCGTATTCGCTCTGGCCGGCCAGGACGGGCATCACCCCGCGGCGCACCTGCGTCACGAAGTCGGCGACCTGCAGGCCGTAGTGATAGCTGTCGCCACTTCCCACCAGGTTGCCCGTGAGGTAGGGGTGGATTGCAAAAAGGGCCGCCGTCACCGCGGCACCCAAGCCGAGGGCGTCGGCGGGGCCCCACCGGCGGACCGAGGATGCGTGATTTTCGCCGAACATCCGCGCCAGGCGGTACGCGCCGGTCGCGAAGGTCACGGCCAGCCCGCCGAGGATGATCGGGTAAATCATGCGTTTTCCTCGCGCTGGGGCCGGGCTGGCATCGCGGTGGGCGCACTACCGCCGGCGGTCAGTCCTGGAAGCCCTCGGCGCGATCGACGATGAACTTGGGCCGGGCGCGCACCTCCTCGTAGATCCGGCCGATGTACTCCCCGAGGATGCCGACGCTGATGAGCTGCA
>CAZAFS010000137.1:0-4734 GCA_964484165.1 uncultured Opitutaceae bacterium
CGCTTCATCATGAAACCGTTCCAGACTTCGATTTCGTCCTCGGATGGCCGGTAACCGTGCTGAAAACACCACTCGAGAATCTCTTCATCGGAACCGCCGTCGAGGACTCGAGCCACGAGCGCGTTGTAATCAACCCGAAGGAACCGGGTGCATCGCGAGTCGAAATGGGTTCGGTTGGCAGTGCCCACGAAATAGCCGGCCGGCAGCTGACCGGCGGCCTTGAGGCGGATCTTGTCGAGCATACGGCCGAAATAGACGATGCCGCCGACCTTGTCGTAGTCGCTGCGCAAACCGGGCACTTTCATGGCGGGATTCTGATTCTGCCGAACGGCAAGAACGAGCCGCGACCTCAGGTGGCGCGACACGCACGCCAGCACGGGGCGTCACCGCTTTGGGCGTTGGCTCTGGGCCTGGTTCGGCGCCTTTTCATTTCCAAAATCCGTGCGCGAAACTTTTGAGAATACATATCAAGAAGATCCAGAGACTGGCGAAAGCTATATTCAGAAAACCAAAGATCCACGCAGCAGCCACCCATTTCTTTTCGAAAAGGAGACATATGACGGCGAGGCCGCATCCGATGGGAAATATAGCCATCGTCATTCCGTCGTTTAGGTCCAGTTTTTGCGTCATAAAAACAATGGGGAGGGCCCAGGCAAATGTCGTCGCCACCGGCCAGAATATCCAGCCCGGTAATGGTTGACGGCTTTTCGCTCCACCCCGATCGCTGGGGTGTGACGAGCGGAGATCACGATCTTCGGTTGGTTCCGCGCTACGGGCGCCAGAAATGTCCTTGGATTCCATGGATGCGTCTTGCCGAACGTTCAGGATGAGCCACGCCTACGCCTGGTGGGACACCTGCGCCATCATGGGGGGGACGGCTGTGAATGCTGACGCTGCCGACTGCTTCGGCCTTTTCATTTTGGCGGCGGTGCCTGCGGCGCGACGGGCGCTTCTCGCGCCTTTTCCTTAGTCTGACTCGCCTGAGTGGCCATCGCTTCTTCTTTCGGGCTGGGCCGATGAACAAGCGTTGGTCCACATGGGCCCCAAACGCAGCCAGAACAACCCAGCACGAATATCGCGAGTGAAAACAACGCGGCGAAGTTCGGGATCCGGCGCATCTTGGCGGCGTTGGGCGGTGGCATCTGGCTCGGCCGGTCACTTTTGCGCAGCTGACAGACTCTGAATTATCGCAAGGCATTGCGTGTATTCATCCGAGTCCAGACTGTCACAGAGTACGGTGATCTTGGTCAGGTAGGTCCTATCGATGCAGACAATGAAAACGGTCGTCGTCTTGTAGTCTCGTTTCTTGACCGGCTTGCCGACGAGTCTGGCATCCACGAAACTGGCCGAGTCTCCCGTGCCATGATCGAATACGAAATGGTGGATTTCTGCCATTCGACGATCGGGCGAATTCGCAATCAACGGCGCACTATCACCGGTGAGCAACTGGCGCAAAAACGCGTCATCCAGCGCCCGCGCATCGTTCTTTGAGTAGACGCTGAGCAAGCACGCCGCGTTGCGATCATCCTTCGGTCGGATGGGAAACGTCGAGAAAGGAAATCCCGGACGCGGCGGCTTGATGGCGTCAATGTACCATGAGTCGGGAATAGTGACATTTAGCGCCTTGGACTCGGAGAAATGAAGGACCTCGCCCCGTGCGAACGAGGCAAGCAGGCAGAGGGTTCCGACAGCAGCTATGTTTTTCATAAGATTCTTTCGCCTACGTTATAGATAAGCCACGCCTACGGCTGGCGCGCCTCCTGCCTCGCAGGAGGCGTGACCGCGGCGGGGGTTGGCTCTGGCGCCTTGTTCGGCCTTTCCTCTAAAATCAGCTTTCCGGGCTTCACTGTAATGCCCTTCCAGCACCACCAGTAGTGGGCACTGGGCAAAATGACCACAGTGTGCGGCAGGTTATCAGCAATGGCGCGCTGCATGCCTTTCTGCGTTCTGTTCCAAAGGCGATCCAATGGGATGTGGGCCCAAATAACGTTCCCACCCGGTGGAATGCTCCGAGAACTTCTGTGTCCCGGAATCCCAGCGACATTTTCTATATACTCGGCCGCTCTGCCGTCCACCGTCCAGTCAAACCAAATACAGGGCGACCACTCTGGAACCATTTCTTCTGATTTGATCACTACTGTGTCGGTACCAATGTTCTGGACCACGATCTCCAACCGGCTGGCTCCTTGCTCATCCGCTAAGCGTAATGATAGCTCCACGCATGCACTGTTCTTGTCCTCTGCATGACCATAGGTGGGCAGAAGCCCAATCAGCCCGATCAAAATGGGGACGCTTCGATACATGTTGTCTTGAATTTGCCGAACAGTGTGATTCGCCTCGATTGAATTGGTGTCTTGCCGGGAGGCGGTCGAAGCCGGGACGGACGCATTGGGCCACGCGCGTCGCGGTGGGGCAATGTCGGAATTTCGCGAAGGGAGGTTTTTTGCGGTTGATTTCGAATCCGGCTAAAACTCAGCTCGCTCCATGGCTCAGTCTGCATCCCCGCTCAGCCGCCGCCAGCCGGTATCGTTCCCGGAGTGGAACGAAGTGCTTGGCGCGGCCCACCGCCCCGCCGCCGCGGTTGCTTTCGGTGCCGCGGCATCCACGGAGTGATTCAATTTGCCTTGTCATCGCGAGCCCGGCACAGGCGGGCGTGGCGATCCAGTCAACTGGATTGCTTCGTCGCCCGTTTCTGTGGGCTCCTCGCAATGACAAATTGAGTCATTACCCCCACCGGCGGATGATTGCCTTCGCCCGGAGCGCCTGCCACGCTGGCGGCCGTGATTGCCTCGGTCCAGTTCCGGCACTTCAAGGCCCTGCGCGCCACCAGTGTGCGGCTCGGTGCCTTCAACCTGTTCATCGGGCCCAACGGCAGCGGCAAGACCACGCTCGTGCAGGCGGTGCTGCGCCTGCGCACGCTTTCCCGCGCGCCGGGCCCGCCGCCCGCGACTCCGGCCGCCGCCGCGCCCCGGCGCAACGAATCGCCGGAGATCGTGTTCCATTTCACGCCGCCGGATGACGACATCGAGGTGCGCCTGAGCTGCCGCTCCGAGATGGTGTGCGACCTGCTGCAGGTGCGGCATCCCGACACGGCGGACGCCCGCCGCCGGTGGGACGCGCTGCGCGCCCAGTTGGGCGGCATCCGGGCCTACCTGCTGGATCATTACGCCATGGGCGAGCCGGTGGCGCGGGCGGAAAGTGGCGAGCTCGCCTCCAACGGGCGCAACCTCGCCGCCGTGCTGGCGGCGATGCGCGCCGACCAGCCCGCAGTCTTCGCCCGGCTCGAAGCCGAATTCCGCCGGATCCTGCCGGACTACTCGGCGATCGAAACGCGCGAGGTCGGGGCGGGGAACGTGGAGCTGGGGGTGCGGCTGGCCGATGGCGGCGAACTGGTCACGGCGGAGAACGTCTCGGAGGGTGCGCTCCACGCCCTCGCGATTCTCACCCTGTCGTTCGCGCCCCGGCCGCCTCCGGTTCTGTGCCTGGAGGAGGCCGACCGGGGCGTGCATCCGCGCCTGTTGCGCGAAGTGCGCGATGCGCTCTACCGCCTGAGCTATCCCGCCAGCTTCGGCGAGTCGCGCGCGCCGGTTCAGATCGTGGCCACCACGCACTCGCCCTTCCTGCTCGACCTGTTCCGCGATCATCCGGAGGAGATTATCATCGCCCACAAGCGGGGGCGCAGCGCCACCTTTGAGCGGCTGAGCGACCGACCCGACGTGAAGGAGATCTTGGCGGAGGGTTCGCTGGGCGACATCTGGTTCAGCGGCATCCTGGGCGGAGTTCCGGAGGAATGAAGCCGAACCACGCAGCTTGGGTGGGACACAGAGGACACGGAGCGGTGCACAGAGAACTCGGAGAAACTACGGGATTAGCGCCGTTATTCCCGATCATTCATCGGCGAGTAGGGGATCAAGAACGGTTGGCATTGCTGCTCGGTCTCTGTGCACTCTGTGGTCACCTCCGTGCGCTCTGTGTCCGCCTGCCGAAACCGACATGAAGGTCGCCCTGTTGAGCGAATCGCCGGCGGACGAGGCGGCGCTGCGGGTGCTGGTGGAGGCCGTGCTGGCGGAAGCCGTCGTGCCGGAGCGGCCGAGCCTGCGCGCCCGCGGCTGGCCCAACGTCGCGCAGGTGCTGCCCGCCATCCTGCGCCACCTCCATTTCAACACCGAGGTGGAGGCGCTCGTGGTGGTGGTCGATTCCGACGACTCCGTGGTGCACACGGCGGAGCACGAGGCGCCGGGCTATTACCATCCGCAGTGCCGGCTGTGCCAGCTGCGGGGCATCTTCCACAAGGTCCAGAAGAGATTTCCGCCGCGGCACGGGCGCGACCGGGTGCTGCGGGGCGTGGGCATCGCGGTGCCGGCCATCGAGGCGTGGTACCTCTGCGGGCAGGATCCGCAGGTGACCGAGCTCGCGTGGATGGAGGGCCAGGCGCAGGGTCGGGCGCCCTACACGCGGCGCGACCTAAAATGGCGGGTGTACGGCACGGACCGGCCCGGCCTGGCGTTCGAAATCCAGCGGGCAGTCGAATGCGTCCGCCGCCATCAGCGCGATCCGCGCCGGCTCGAGGCGGACTTTCCCCATGGCTTCGGCGCCCTGGCGCGCGACTTGCGCGGGTGGGGTCGGCCCGAGTCCGCCGAGGGCTGAAACGTGGTGGGCCCCGCGGCAATCCGCGCCGGTGGGGCGGGGTTTATCCCCGCCATCCCAATTCCGGGCAGCCGGACTGGCGGGCAT
>CAZAFS010000137.1:4834-7851 GCA_964484165.1 uncultured Opitutaceae bacterium
GAAGCCCGCCCCACCGGGGTGGCCGGTCGCACCAGCCCGCGCTGGCTGGGCAATCGAAGTCATTGCGGCCCGGTCTCCGCGCTTGAAACCCCGGGGCGGACTCGGTCATAACCTTCGGTTCCAGACTCCATGGGCCCCTCCCAGACCTCTTCGCGTTCACTGGCCTGCCTGCTGGTGGCGCAGACCCAGGTCGTGCTGAACGACAACGCCGCGAAGCTGATGCTCATCGGCCTGGCGCAATTTCCCGGCATCCTCGACCCGGAGGACGTGGGCGTCGTGATCAGCCTGCTGCCGGTGTTGATGATCACCCCGTTCATCGTGCTGTCGCCCCTCGCCGGCTGGATGTGCGATCGGTACTCGAAGAAGCGGATGCTGCAGGCGGCGTTCCTGCTGCAGGCGGGGATGATGCTGGCGCTGACGTTGTCCCTGCGGCTGCACGACATCTGGCTGGTGCTGGGGTTCTTTTTCCTGTTCGCGGTGCAGGCCAGCCTGTTCTCGCCGGCCAAGCGCGGCATCCTCAAGGAGCTCGTCGGCTCGGAACGCCTGCCGCGGGCCGTGGGTTGGATGGAGATGCTCACCGTGGCGGCCATCCTGCTGGGCAGCTTTGGCGGCGGAAGGCTGTTCGACCTCCGGACGGCCCGCCTCGGCGATCCCTGGGCCGGGGCCATCGCGGTGGGCTGGATCCTGACGGTGCTGGCGCTGCTTGCTTTCGTCGTCCTGCAAGGCGTCGAGCAGACGCCGACGGCGGGCGCCGAGCCGTATCACGGCGGACTGTGGCTGCGCCAGGCCGGTTCGCTGCAGGAGTTGTGGCGGTCGCGTCCGCTGTTCCGCTCGGCGCTCGGCATCATCTATTTCTGGTTCATGGGCGCGGTGGTCTACCTGACGCTGCTGCAGGCGGGACGGGAGCTGCACGGCGGGAACGTGGGCTCGGTGACGGCGACCAGCATCATGCTGATCCTGCTCGGCCTCGGCACGGTGGCCGGCAACCTCACCGCGGGCTACGGTTCGCGGCGCGGGGTCGAACTGGGGCTGGTGCCGCTGGGCTGCCTCGGCATGATGGTGGGTCTGGCGATCGCGGGCACGGCGCCGCTGGCCGGGCCGCTTTATGGTTCCGCGCTCGTCCTGCTGGGCCTGTCCGGCGGCATTTTCCTCGTGCCGCTGTTCTCCTATTTGCAGGACAACGCGGGCGACCAGCGCCGCGGCCGCATTCTCGCCGCGGTCAACGTCCTCGACGGTCTCGGCAGCATCGTGGCCTCCGGCTTCTATGCGGGGATGTCGCTCGGCCTCGGCCTTCCAGCCCAGCAGCAGCTGCTGGCCTTGATCGGGCCGACCTTGCTGGTGGGAATCTATTCGACCTGGCTGCTGCCGGAGCCGGTGCTGCGCTTGATGATCAAGGCGCTGGCGCGGACGGTGTATCGCGTGCGGGTCAGGGGGCTGGAGCACCTGCCGGCGAGCGGCGGCGCGCTGGTGATCTGCAACCACGTCTCCTATGTCGATGCCATCATCCTGCAGCTGGCGAGCCCGCGGCGGATGCGGTTCCTGGCGTTTGCCGGCCTGCGGCAGTCGTGGTGGCTGAACCTGGCGTTCCGCGTGACCGGTGTGATCTCCGTGTCGCCCCGCCAGGCCACCACCGCGATCAAGCGGGCGGTGGAGGCGCTGGCGGGGGGCGAACTGGTGTGCATTTTTCCCGAGGGGGAGATTTCCCGGACGGGCGTCCTGATGGAGATCCGCAAGGGCTTCGAGCTGGTGGCGCGCCGGGCTCACGTGCCGGTCATCCCGGTGTATCTCGACCGCCTATGGGGCTCGATGTTTTCCTTCTCGGGCCAGAAATACCTCTGGAAGCATCCGCAGCACCTGCCTTTTCCGGTGCTGGTCAACATCGGCCGGCCCATCCCGCCCGACCGGATCGACGCCATCTCGGCGCGGCAGGCGCTGCTCGACCTGGGCGAAGAGGCCTACAGCGAGCGCCCGGAGCTCCGCGGTCACCTCGGCCGGGAGTGCGTGCGTTCGCTCGCCCGCCGGCCCTGGGAGGTGCAGATCGTCGATTGCACGGCCGGGCGCAGCGTGATCAAGGCCGGCAAGCTTCTGGCCGTGGCCGCGGCCCTGTCGCGGCGCATTGCGGCCACCATTCCGGACCGCCGGGTGGGCATCGTGCTGCCGCCGAGCGCCGGCTGCTGCGTGGCCAACCTCGCAGTCCTGTTCGCCGGCAAGATCCCGGTGAATCTCAACTTCACCTCGGGCCGCGCCTCGATTGAGGCCAGCCTGCGGCTGGGGGAGGTCACGACGGTCCTGACCGCCGAGGCGGTGCAGAACAAGATCACGAACTTTCCCTGGCCGGAGCGGACGCTCGATCTCCGGCGGGAGATTCTGGCGTGCGGCAAGCCCGCCATCTTCCGCTGGCTGCTGGCGGCCTGGCTGCTGCCGGGCGGGCTGGTGGCGACGATGCTTGGCCTGCCCCGGGTGGGCGACCGCGAGGAGGCGGGCCTGCTGTTCACCAGCGGCACCGCCGGCGAACCCAAGGGCGTGGCGCTCACCCACCGAAACATTCTCGGCAACTGCGCGCAGATCTCCGCCACCGGCATCCTGCCCCGGGAAGAGATCCTGCTGGCGTGCCTGCCCATCTTCCACAGCTTCGGCTTCACCGCGACGCTGTGGTATCCCATCCTGCGCGGCTGCCAGATCGTCACCACGCCGAGTCCGCTCGACACCCGGCGCATTGTGGAGGTGATCGAGGCCGAGCGGGTGACGGTGATGATTGGCGCCCCGACGTTCCTGCGCCCGCTCCTGAAGAAAGCCGACCGCCGGGAACTGCGCTCGCTCCATTTCATCGTGTCCGGCGCGGAAAAGATGCCGGTCGACCTTTACGACGCCTTCAAGGAGCGCTTCGGCCTCGACGTCCTGCAAGGCTACGGCCTCACCGAGACCACGCCCGTCACCAACGTCAACCTGCCGGATCCGCCGCGCAAGACCCGCACCGCCGAATACCAGCGCGGGCACCGGCTGGGCTCGGTGGGCCG
>CAZAFS010000138.1:0-7834 GCA_964484165.1 uncultured Opitutaceae bacterium
TGGTGGCCGGCGCCACGGACTCCAACCCGGAGCACGCCGGCCACGGCTTCGAGGTCCTGCGGGCCGCGGGAGTCGAGGTGACCGCGGGCGTGCTGGCGGACGAGTGCACCGATCTCAACCTCATCTTCAACCATTGGATCACGAAGCGGACGCCGCTGATTGCCGCCAAGGCCGCCATCACGCTGGACGGCAAGATGGCCACGCGGACCAACGACTCACAGTGGATCACCGGCGAGGCGGCGCGGGAGGACGTTCACCGCTGGCGCCGGCTGTTCCCGGCGATCGCCGTCGGCGCCGGCACCGTCATGACCGACAATCCCAGCCTCACCAGCCGCGTCGGCGACACCGTCTGGTGTCCCATCCGATTCATCTTCGACGGCCTGCTGCGCACGGTCCTGGACA
The DNA here is from genome assembly GCA_964484165.1 of uncultured Opitutaceae bacterium. GTDB lineage: Bacteria > Verrucomicrobiota > Verrucomicrobiia > Opitutales > Opitutaceae > Fen-1467. Next base: position 403 of record CAZAFS010000138.1, read on the forward strand.
AGAGCCTGCCCCGCGTCTACACGGATGAATTCAAGGACCGCACAATTGTCGTCACAACCCCGCACGGCGGCCTCGGTTACATGCGCAAGCTGCAGGCGCTCGGCGTGCAGGTGTGGAACCTGCCGTCGCCCACCGTCCGGGCGCCGCTGGATCTGTTCCGGCAGAAGTGCGTCGAGGCAGGGATCACCGGCGTCTATGTCGAGGGCGGCTCGCAGATCATCAGCGAGTTGATCCAGTTCCGGCAGCTCGACTACCTTTTCATCTACCGGGCGCCGCTGCTGTTCGGCGACGAGCGCGCCAAGGGCGTGTTCCGGGGTTTGCGCACGGAGAAACTCGCCAACGCCGTGCGCCTCGAGGACGTCCGGCACAGCTCGTTCGGGCCGGACCACCTCATGCGCGGCCACGTGGCCTATCCGCTGAAGCTGCAGGTGGACGAAACCACCTTCAGCCTGGGTTAGGCGCCGGGCGTCGGTTCCATGAACGCGTCCCACCTCAAACTCTACCTGGCATCCGGCAATGCCCACAAGGCGCGCGAATTCCAGGCGCTGGCGGACGCCAGCGCCCTGCCGCTGGAAGTGATCTCGGCCGCAGCGATCGGCGGCATGCCCCCGGTCACGGAGGACGCCGGCAGCTTTGCGGGCAACGCGCGGAAAAAGGTCCGGGCGCTCAAGGAGCGGCTGCCGGTCGGGACCTGGGCGCTGGCCGACGACAGCGGCCTGTGCGTGGACGCGCTCGATGGGGCGCCGGGCGTCGAGTCCGCCTACTTTGCCGGTCCGCGGGCGAGCGGCGCCGAGAACCTGGCCAAGCTGGTGGCGCTGATGCAGGACGTGCCGGACGAGCGCCGGGCCGCGCACTTCGTGTGCGTGCTGATCGTGGCGACTCCCGCGGGCGATGAGCAGGTGTTCGAGGGCCGGTGCGACGGCCACCTGCGCCGCGCCCCGGTCGGCAGCGGCGGCTTCGGCTACGATCCGGTGTTCATTCCCGAGGGTTACGACCGCACCTTCGCCGAACTTGACGGCGAGGTGAAAAACCGGCTCAGCCACCGCGGGCGCGCCTGGGCGCGGCTCGCCGCGTGGTTCCAGGATCAGGCCCCGGACTGAGGCCCCCGCGGGCCGGGGCTCGCGTCCGCCCGGCTCAGCTTACGGCAGGGACGGCCACAGGGAGTTGCGCGTGGTCGAGTAATTTGCCGCGCTCATGTCCGAGAAGTCGACACGGCGGTAGGACATGACCTTGGGCGTGAGGGGAGGGAAGTGACCATTCTGGAAGATTTTGTCGAATCCCCAATTGCGGGTGGGGGCTCCGTAGTAGCGGGTGGAAAACGTGCCCGTGGCGACCTTGCTTTTGTACATGGAGACAAGTGAACCGCGGATGGCGACGGTGTCGCCGCTCCAATTCTCAAGAAAGCGCGGCAGATTGTGGGCGCCGCCGCTGCTGGCCGCACTGGTTGTGGTGACGAGGCCGGTAATGAAGGCCGCCGCCACCTCCGTGTTGCCGGAGGCGTTGGGCTTGGCGGTGGACCAGCTCTTGCCGGCGTTGGTGCTGCTGCCATTAGCGGAGGTGGCGGCACTCCCGTTGGTCCCCGCACTGGCAAAATATCCCGGCGAAAGAATCGTGATGGCGTCGGACGCCAGGGCGATCGGAATCTCCGCGCTGGGCGTGGTGCCGGCGGCGTCGGTGTTGCCATCGTCGGGCGTGGTGGCGCTGGAGGCGGAGGTCGCATTGCTGCCGTCGGCATTGAATGCGCCCACGACATACATGGGGGCGTTGGTGGCGACGGTCAGACCAGTGGCGCTGTTGACCGAGGGAATGAGGCTGCTGCCCGAGCTCACGAGGCCGTTGGCCAGGGCGACGCTGGTCTGGGTGGTGCTGCCATTGGAGGTTTTGACTTGCACGTAGATGCCCCCGTTCCAGCCGGTGGAGCCTGAAACCTGGGGATCATAACCGCCACTGCTGGCGCTGGCACCCCAGACATTCCCGGAGCTGTCCAGGATGGCCTTGCTATCGCTGTTGCTGTTGGCATTTGCGTCGGTCAGCGCGGCCCGAAGGCCCGACATGTCGACCTGCACGAGATTGATGCCGGCGAGCTGCCGCTGATCATAAATCCCGCTCGTGACGGTGGCGTTGGTAGTATCGGCGGTGATAGTCGGATCTCCGGTGGACGTCCACGTTGTGGCGCCACCGCCGGGCGCCGCTGCCAGTGCGGCTGAAGAACTCGAATATATGGTGGTGCCGGTCGAAGAGGTTGAAGAGCCACCCGAATAAGACGAGGAGCCTCCGCTGCTGCCGACCGCGCCTGAACCGTTGTATTTGAGAGTAACGTTATTCTGATTGAGCGTGCCGCCGGTGGTTGTGGTGGTTTTGATCTTCCAGCTGCTGCCGGAACCGGTGGCGGAAAAAGCCGTTTGGGTGGCCGGAGTCGCGACAGTCGAATTGGGTATCGTGGCTTGATAAGGAATGAAACTGACCAATCCGGCGGGCACCGTTCCAAGCAAAATGCCGCCGGTGGGGCCGATCTGGCTGGACGGCGTCCCGGTGGGCGCCGAGCCCGGCCAGCCGTAGAGCTTCACCGTGGCGGTGTCGGAAGCGCCGTTCGTCCCCGGGGTGACGGTGACCTGGACATAGAGGGCCGCCTTGTTGGAGAACTTCTGCTTGTCGACTTCCGTCTTCGCCGAGTAATAGGTGTCGCTGCTCGTAAGCGACGTGTCGGGCGGGTCGATCATGGAATGCGGGCCGTAGCCGAGCGAATCGGCGGCATCCGTGTTCGCGTAGATGGCGTTGCCGGAGCCGTCGACGCCGACCTGCCCGCCCGTGCCCACGGGATTGTAGGCCGCCACGCCCATCGCCGCGGTCTGCACGTTGCCGCCCCAGACCTGCGAGGCCGTCTGGCGGAAACTGGACGAGAGCTTGGCCGTGAGCTGGGTGAGCGCCGGGGTGGTCGTGTTGATATAGAGGCCGCTGGAAAAGAGGCTGCTGTCCGTGCCCATGGTGCTGTCGCGCCACGTGTTGTTCGTATCCTTCATCGCCACCATGCTGTTGGCGGCGTTGACAAAGCTCACCGGATTCGTGCCCAGCGCCTCACTGCCGGAGCCATCGCCCGCCGGGGCCTCGCTGGCCCAGGCGTGATAGATGTTGCCCGAGCAGGAGACCGGACCATGAAAGAGCAGGCCGGTGGAATTGCTCTGGTTGCTGAGGAACAGGTTGCCGTTGCAGTGCACCGGGCCGTAGATGTCCATCTGCGGACCGGGGAAGATCTCGAGATCGTTGTTGCTGTAAAAGATGGCGTTGGCGAACAGCGGGGCGCCACGCACCGCCACCTTTTCGGTGACAAACGCGGTGACCGATTTGTCGCCGTTGATCGGCACCACCGTGGCGCGCGCAATGACCTGGATGTCGCGCCGGTAGACATACTGGCCCTTCAACGTGTCATTGGCATTATTGGGGTCGTTGGGATCGACATAATACAGGGCGCCGCTGGCCGGGACGCTGGTCGCCGTGCCGCCGATGAGCTCCATGCCGGCCGGATGACTCGACGAGTAGGTGGCCGTGTCCACGTCGCCGCCGGAGAAGAAGGACGTGGGCGGCTGGGCGAGCGGGGACGAGCCCTGCGGATCGAAGGTGGGGGGGCTGGCATGACTGCTGAACTGCGTGGAGATTTGGGAGAAGCCGTACTCCGCCAGCGCCTCGGCGGCGTTGCGGGCCTCCAGAAAATAGGAGGTCCGCATGTTCATGCGGCGCTCGTTCAGCGACCATTGCAGGATGGTTTCCACCAGCGCGAGCATCAGGAACGAGAAAAGCAGAACCGTGACGAAGGCGGAGCCGCGCACACGGTGCCGGGCCGGCGGAGAGGATGTGGTGGGCATGGCGTTCATGGGTGCGATTCTCAGCCGCGGGGGGAGACCGTGAAATTGTAGGTGTTGACCGCCTTGCGGATCATGCCGCCCTGCTCGTTGATCTGCCCCCGGATCATGATGCTGCGGTCGTAGAAATCATAGAACAGGTTGCCGCTGGCCAACCCCTGGGCCAGTTGGATGACCACGTTGTTCGTGTGCGCGTTGGCGGTTGGCTCGTAGGCATTGAGCAGGTCGTACATCGTGTACACGGGCGGACTGGCGCCGGCGTTGGTGGTGGTGCCGATGATCGTCGCGGGACTCACCGTCACGTCGAACTTGCGCACGGGCCCGATACCGGTGTTGTCGGGATCGCGGTAGTAGCCGATCAATCGGTTGATGGTGGTGACGCCCGAGGTGTTCGTGTCCGCGAAGACCAGCACGAGAAAATCCCCGGTCTGGCCGTCGCGCACGTAAGCGTCGGTCGTCACTCCGCTGGAGGTGGTGCTGCGGGTGGCGAAATCCGGATAGATCCGAAAGTAGTTCGAGTAGACGGCGTCGGTCGTCATGGCGCCGGTGAATTTGCGCATGTCATTGTTCACCAGCAGGCGGCCGCTGTCGTAGGCATAAACGTTGAGGCCCTGAAAGGTAAAGGCGACGACGCCAGCCATGGTGAAGCCGATGATGGTCAGGGCCACCATCATTTCGGCCATGGTGAAGCCGCGCGCGGGGCGCGAGGGAGGGAATGGATGGGGGGTCATGGTCAGAAAGAGGGAACGGCAGAACGGACCGAGCGGACGGCCCCCATGAGGTAACGGATCTTGGCCCCGTCCTTGTATTGCCAGGTGTAGATGACGGTGATGCCGTAGACCTCGGCGGCGTTGGACGTGGTGCCGGAGAGGTCCTGCACCCAGACCCACATGTTCAGGTGCAGGTCGCCCGGGTAGGCCGTGGAGGTCTGGACCAGGGAACTGGGCGTCGGGTAGTTCTGAGCGCCCGACCAGGTGGTGGACCAAGCCGTGGCCGCGCCCTGCAGGCCGCTATTGTCAGGAAAATCCTTGAGATTGTCCACGACCCCGCTGGGCGTGACGCCGGGAGTGAGCGTGCTGAGGGCGGGCGGGGTGCCGGTGGACGTCTGCAACGGGTCCAGCCCATCGTCCGCTCCGCTGGAGGGCGGCTCTTTATACCGCGTCAGAATGCTAAAGGAGGTGCCGAGATTGGGCGTCCCGCCGCTGGCGGGATCCGTGGCGGCATTGACGATATCCTTCAGCTCCATGTTTTTCATTTGCTCCACGTACCCCTGTACGATGGTCAGGGCGGTGTTTTGGGAGACACTGCCCTCGGTCAGGCGCCGCGACTGGACGAGCGCCGCCAGAATGCCGCCCAGGGAGAGAGCCAGAATTGAAAGGGCGATGGCGACCTCGAGCAGGGTCATGCCCTTGATCCGGTTGCCGGATGCTCGCAGGGAGGAGTGTGCAAACATTGGATTGAGATTTCGTTGGTTGAGTTCAGGCGAGCCGACTGCGGCTACCGGATATTCAGTTCAAGAGGGTGGCGCCGAAAGGAGTGCCGAAATCCACGAGTTGAGCGATTGCGGGTGGGCGTGATTCAGAAGCGGACTAGCGTGCGTAGCGGGCAGATGAACGCCCAAACAATAGCACACCAGCTTTCGGAAAGACAGGGACGGATGGCCCAAAAAAGAGTCTCTGACCCGCTAGGGCCGTTGGGCTCTAGGCCGGACTCATGCAGACGAATGCAGGGCTGCCCGCCCCTCGACGGATTTGACGGGCTCACCGCTCGCAGGCTCGGGGCCCTGACCCTTCGACGTTGCTCAGGGTCATCCTGAGCCTGCCGATGGATGAGCTTGTCGGCAGGCTGTTTTTCTGGGGCGGTGCGGCCCGGCGGCCCAGCCTTCGCCAAAGGCTACGGCGGGCAGGCTGAGCGTCGGCCCTACAGGCACTATTCGGTGCGAATCGCTTCATGTGCAAGTCGAGGTTCAACTGCATCTTTTCGGCTGCTATGAAGCCAAGCGTCTTCTCTTCGGCGCTCGGCGGCCAGCCGGGCAAAAGCGAGGGGGCATCACTTGCTCGCGGCCGGCATTCCACCCATCGGCGGGCGCAAAGCCAAAGGGACGCCGGCGTGAACCGAGCGCCGCACAGTTGCGGGCAGACCTTCTCGCGCGGCCCAGGGAACGGCCTGCCCCGACATTGCGACCGGATGGCGTGGACCCGGGGCGCAAGTTTCTAACGCAACTCGAGGTCCGACCGCCGCGCCCCGCTCATCGCCTCACATCCTTCCCAGTCCCATCTCCGTCTACGGCAGTGAGGGCCACAGCGTGTGGCGCGCCGTCGCGTATTCCGTCGCGCTGATGTCCGAGAAGTCGACCCGGCGGTAGGACATGACCTTGGGCGTCATCGGCGGGAAATGCCCATTCTGAAAGATCTTGTCGAATCCCCAATTGCGCGTCGGCGCGCCGTAATACGTGCCGTTGAAAGTCCCGTTGGCGATCTTGCTCTTGTACATGGAGACGAGCGAGCCGCGGATGGCCACGGTGCCCCCCCAACTCTCGAGGAAGCGGGGCAGATTGTGCGCCCCACCGCTGTTGGCGGCGCTGGAGGTGCTGACCAAGCCGGTGATAAAGGCCGCCGCGATCTCCGTGTCGCCAGAAGCACTTGGTTTTAGGGTGGACCAGCTTTTGTAGGCATTGGTGGTGCTGCCGTTCGTGGAGCTGGCGGCACTCCCATTGGTCCCCGCGCTCGCAAAATAGCCCGGGGACAGGATGGTGATGGCGTCGGCAGCCAAGGCGATGGGAATTTCCGCGCTGACCGGAGTCCCCAAAGCATCGGTTTTGCCGTCATCCGGAGTGGTGGCACTGCCGTTAGCACCGCTAGTACCGGCGTTGGCGCCGTCGGCATTAAAAACACCCACGATAAACATCGGGGCGTTGGTGGCGATGGTGAGGCCGGCGGTGCTGTTGACCGTGGGCAGCAGGCTGCTGCCCGAACTGACCTTGCCGTTGGCGAGCGCAACGCTGGTCTGGGTGACGCTGCTGTCGGCGGTCTTCACCTCCACATAGACTGCCCCGTTCCATCCGCTGGATCCGGAGACCAAGGGATCGTAACCGCCACTGGAAGCGCCCGGGCCCCAGACGTTGCTGGAGGCATCCAGAATGGCCTTGCCGTCGGCGTTGGTGTTGCCCGTCGCGTCATTCAGCGCGGCGCGGAGGGCCGGCATGTCAAGCTGCACGAGGTTGATGCCCGCGTCCTGACGCTGATCATACAGCCCGCCCGTGACGACGGCGTTGGACGTATCGGCGGTGATAGTCTGATTTCCTGTTGGCGTCCACGTTGTGGCGCCGCCGCCGGGCGCCGCCGCCAGGGCGTTTGCGGAACTCGTATAAGTGGTGGTGCCGGTCGAATTGGTTGAGGAGCCACCCGCATAAGACGAGGAGCCTCCGCTGGTGCCGACCGCGCCTGAACCGTTGTATCTGAGAGTAACATTACTCTGCGTGAGCGTGCCGCCGGTGATCGTGGTAGTTTTGATCTTCCAACTGCTGCCGGAACCGGTGGCGGAATAAGCCGTTTGGGTGGCCGGAGTCGCGACCG
>CAZAFS010000139.1:0-7810 GCA_964484165.1 uncultured Opitutaceae bacterium
GCCGAGGGGCGCGGAGTGCTGGGGCGGCCGGTTCGGGTCGTGCAGCAGCGTCGGCTGGGTGGTGGTTTCGTTGCGGGCGATCGAGGCGACCAGGCACGCCATCTGCAGGGGCGTCACGCCGGTGAACCCCTGGCCGATGGCCATGTTCGCCGTGTCGCCGGCGAACCACGCCTCCTGCCGGTTCTTCTGCTTCCAGGCCGGATCGGGGATCAACATGCGGGCGGTTTCGAACGGCAGCTCGATGCCGGTGGGCTGGTCGAGATGAAAGCGGCGGGCCTCGGCGGCGATGAGGTCGGGGCCGATCTTCAGCCCGTAGGTCCAGAAAAAAATGTCGCAGCTCTGGGCGACGCCCTCGACGAACCCGATGTGGCCGTGGTGGCCGTAGCCGTTGTCGCAGCGAAAGACCCGCCCGCCGATGCGCATCTCGCCGTCGCAGTCGGCCGTCGAGTTCTCGACGGAGATGATGTGGTTGCGCAGGCCGGCGGCGGAGGTCACGAGCTTGAAGGTGGAGCCGGGCGGGTAGATGCCGCTGACGGCGCGGTTGAGCAGCGCGCCCTGCTCGAGGATCTTCTGCCACGTCGCCTGGCTGATGCGCGGCGAGAAATCGTTCAGGTTGTAGTCGGGTTTGCTGAGGAGCGCGAGCACCTCGCCGGTGCGCACATCCAGGGCCACCACGGCGCCCTTGACGTCTTCGGTCCGGCCGATCGCCTGGTCGGCGGCCAGCTGGAGGTCGATGTCGAGGCTGGTGTGGAGATTGTTTCCCTGGACGGAATTGTTTCCCTGGACGGGGATCTGCTTTTCCTTGGGCTCGACGACGCGAAAGCCGGCCGGATCGACGCGGTAGATCGCCCCGCCGGTCTTGCCCTGGAGCAGCGCATCGTAGCGCAGCTCCAGCCCGGTCCGGCCGGCCGTGCCCTTGAGGGCGTAGGTCCTGAGGTCCTCGCCCGGCAGGTCCTCCATGGAGATTTCCTCGCTGGTGCCGACATAGCCGAGCACGTGCGCGGCGGCGGAGCCGTAGGGGTAATAGCGCGTGCTCGAGGTGTAGACCTGCAGCGGGGACTCGACCGGGAGCTGCTCGATCAGGCGGGCGTATTCCGCGGGCTTCAAATCATCGAGCAGGATGTAGGGCAGCAGGAGCTGCTGTTTGAAATGGCGGTCGAGTTCGCCCAGGTCGACCTGGTCGTCGCGGCTGAGGATGTGGTTGACCTGGTCGAGGTAACGCTGGACGACCTGGGCGCGGGCGATCTGCTCCAGCTGCTCGGGCTTCGGCCGCTCGCCCCGGGTGATGTCGCCCTCCTGCTCGCTCTCGCGGTAGTGGCGCACGATTTCGATGTACTCGGTGCGGAATTCGCGGCGCAACTTGTCGAGGTACAGGGTGACGGCGAACCGCGAGCGGTTGCCCACCAGCAGGCGGTCGTGCCGGTCGTAGATGTTGCCGCGCGGCCCGGGCACGAGCACGCGGCGCTGGTTCTGCAGGCGTTCGCGTTCGCCGTACGCCCCGGAGCGAAAGAGCTGCCGGTAGGCCAGGCCGCCCGCCAGCACCAGCACCATCAGGCCCGTCAGGCCATGGAGGGCCAGCAGGCGCGGGCGTTGCGGCTTGTAGGTTTCAATGATGCTCACGGCGAACGGCGCGCCGGCCGGGCGGCCTCGGGCCGGGCGCGCGCCCGGCGGGACTTCAGCTCAGACTGCATGCTTCCCTCGCGATTTCAAAGCGAACCACGGTGCTCCTCGACGAGGTCGACGCGGGTGAACTCCAGCGCGCGCGCCTGCAGGGCGAAGAACCAGGGGGCGATGGCCGCGAGGAACAGCTGGGACCAGCCCAGGTCCGCCAGCAGCCGCAGCCAGGCACCGCCGGGCGCGGGATGGTCGCCCAGGGCCACCACGGACAGGGCGAGGAAGAGCGCCAGGTTGGCAAACAGGGCCGCGACCACGCCGATCACCGTCTCCGCGCGCGGGAGACGCGTCCGGACGTGGAACAGCAGGACGTGCACCACCGCAAACAGCACGAAGTGCGTGCCGAACGGCACCCCCGGCTCGACCGCATCGATGGCCAGGCCGGCGAGCAGCGTGGCGGGCAACCCGTGGCGCAGACGCAGACGGAGCGCGGCAAACGTCACCAGCAGCCCGCCGACAAACAGATAGACCCCGTGCGGCGCGAGGTAGTGGTTGACCTCGGCCACCAACCACCACAGCAGCAGCATCGTGGCCAGGGGAATCATCCAGCGGCGGGACATGGGCGGCGGCGGGAGGGCGGTTACTCCGGGGCGAGCGGCACGAGCACGGTGACCTCGGTGAGCTCGGAGAGCCGGGGGTCGAGCGCGACGTCGCCGCTCTTGAACAGCCCGTCCGTGCTGGGCGCCAGGTTGGTGACATGCCCGATCGTCAGGCCGGCGGGAAACACGCCGCCCAGCCCGGAGGTCACCAGCCGCTTCGGGGCCGCGGGGGAGGCGAAGAGGTCCAGCGGCACGTACTCCACCGAGCCGTGGGCCGGGGCCAGCGGCGGATTGTCCCCGCCCTGGTAGCTCACCGGCCGGCTGTCGTCCTCGAAGTTGGCGGCGAGGCGCAGGCGGGGGCTGGTGACGAGGTCCACGACGGCCGTGTAGGCGTGGACGGCGTGCACGCGCCCCACGACGCCTCCGCCGTAGACCACGGGCGCGCCGACCGGAATCCCGTAGTTGGCGCCCTTGCGGATGACGAGCTGCTGCCACCAGCCGGAGAAATCGCGCCGGGCGACGCGGGCCGGCTCGAGCCGGTAGTGGGAATCGGACGGCAGCCGGAGCATTTGCTCGAGGCGCGCGATCTCGGCCTGCAGGGCCTCCGCCTGCTGGGCCTGGAATTCATAGCCGGCGTAGATCCGCCGCAGTTCGCGCCCGGACTCGATCAGCGCGTTCTTGGTGTGCGCCCGCTCCGCCCAGTATTCCTGGAGGTCGCGCGCGTAGGAGGCCGTGACCTGGATTGGCGCCTGCACCTCGAACAGGCCCACCCGGAGCACCGATTTCACCGCGACGGGCAGCAGGAGCCACCCGAGCACGACGATGCCGAGAATGAGAAAAGGCTTGGCCTGATCGATGCGGTGGAAAGCCACGGGCAGGGGGAGACGTTAGTCCGCGGCACGCGCGAATCGATCCGATATTTTTCCCCGCGGGGCGCCGCCATCGTCGGCCCGGCGCGCGCGTCCCGCCGTCGTCGCTCCGTTGCCCGCCGGCGCGTCAGTGCCTCGTCTCGGTCGCGATGTGCGGCAGCAGATAATTCTGCGCGGCACTCATCACCATCCCCGTGCCGTTGGCGACCGCGCTGAGCGGGTCGTCGGCGATCGTCACCGGCAGGCCGGTCTTTTCGCTGAGGAGCCGGTCGATGCCGCGGATGAGCGAGCCGCCGCCCGCCATGACAAAACCGCGGTCGACCAGGTCGGCCGAGAGTTCGGGCGGACAGCGCTCCAGCGCGCTGCGCACGGCGTCGACGATGGCCGACGTCGTGTCGCCCAGGGCCTCGCGGATCTCCTGCGAAGTGATGTGGATGGTCTTGGGCAGGCCGGCCACGGAGTCGCGGCCCTTGACCTCCATCGAGAGCTCCTCCTCGAGCGGGTAGGCTGAGCCGATCTGGATTTTGATCTCCTCCGCCGTGCGCTCGCCGATAAGCAGGTTGTACGCCCGCTTCATGTAATTGATGATCGCGTTGTCGAGCTCGTCGCCCGCCACACGGATGGACTTGGTGAACACGATGCCGGCGAGCGAGATGATGGCGATCTCCGTGGTGCCGCCGCCGATGTCGACGATCATGTTGGCCGCGGGCTCCTCGATCGGCAGGCCGACGCCGATGGCCGCGGCCATCGGCTCCTCGATCGTGATCACCTCGCGGGCGCCGGCGTGCGTGGCCGACTCCTTCACCGCGCGCTTCTCCACCTCGGTGATGCCCGAGGGGATCGCGATGATGACGCGCGGCGCGACCAGGCGGTTGGTGTGCACCTTGTTGATGAAATAGCGGAGCATCGCCTCCGTAATGTCGAAGTCGGCGATGACGCCGTCCTTCATCGGCCGGATGGCCTGGATGTTGCCGGGCGTGCGGCCGAGCATGCGCTTCGCCTCTTCGCCGACGGCCAGGACCTTGCGGGTTGACGTGCTGATGGCGACCACGGACGGCTCACGCAGGACGATTCCCTTGTCCTTCACGTACACCAGGGTGTTCGCCGTGCCCAGATCGATCCCGATGTCGTTGGAGAAATAACCAAACAAATTGCCGGCCATGTCGTTAGGGTAGAATAGCGGATGCCTGCGGCTCAAGCCCAGCATTCGCCCGGGGGAAAATATGTCAAAGGTATTCCGGGCGGAAGCCGGTGCGGCGGCGGGTGAAAACGGCCCGCCGGCCGGCGGAGGATGCGCTTGACCGCGAGGCATTTCGCGCCGTTGTCGAGGAGGCGGAGCGCAGGCGCTTCAACCCATGCAGGGCATCGATTTCATTCAGGATCTGGCGATTGTCGTGCTGGTGGCCGGCGTGGTCGGCTGGATCTGCCAGCGGCTGCGCCTGTCGGTCGTGGTTGGCTACCTGGCCGCCGGGATGCTGGTGGGCCCGTACACGCCGCCATTCACCCTGGTGTCGAACATCAGCCGGATCGGGACGCTCGCGCAGCTCGGCCTGATCTTCCTGATGTTCTCGATCGGCATGCGACTGAGCCTGCGGCGGCTGCGCCGCCTGGGCTTCTCCCTGGTCATCGCCACGCTGATCGAGGCCGTGGTCATCTACAACGTGACGCGGCTCGCGGCCACCCTGCTGGGCTGGAGCCGGGCGGAGGGGCTGTTTCTGGCCGGCATGCTCATGGTGTCCAGCTCGGCCGTCATCAGCAAGGTGCTGCAGGAAACCGGCCTGACCCACGAGAAGACCGGGCAGTACGCCATGGGCGTGGTGGTGATCGAGGACCTGGTGGCGGTCGCGATGCTGACGCTGCTCAGCTCCTTCGTGCAGTTCGGGCAGGCGGGCGCGGCCCGGCTGGGCGAGACGCTGGGCCTGCTCGGCGCCTTCGTGGCCCTGGCCGGCATCGGCGGCCTGTTGATCGTGCCTTGGCTGCTGCGCCGGCTGAGCATCAGCGCGGCGGAGGAGCTGCAGACGCTGATGGTGGCCGGCCTCCTGCTCGTGATGGCGCTGCTCGCCCAGCGCGCGGGCTACTCGCTCGCGCTCGGGGCGTTCCTGCTCGGCGCCATCGTCGCGGAGACGCCGCACCGGTCCCAGGTGGACCGCACCTTCGAAGGGCTGCGGGACGTGTTCAGCGCCGTGTTTTTCGTGGCCATCGGCATGCAGATCGACCCGCACCAGATTGCCGGCCATGCCGGCCTCATCGCGGGTGTGGCGGTCCTGACCATCGTCGCCCGGGTGGGCGCGTGCGCCCTCGGGTTGGTGGCGGTCGGCTCCGCCACCCGGGAGGCGCTGCGCGTGGGGCTGGCGGTGACCCCCATCGGCGAGTTTTCCTTCATCATCGCGCAGCTCGGCGTGACCGTCGGAGTGGTGCCGGACAAATTCTATCCACTGGCCGTCGGCGTTTCGCTCCTCACCACGCTCGCCGCGCCCGCGCTCACCCGCCACTCGGAGCCGGTCAGCGGCTGGCTGGAGGCGCGGCAGCCGGGCGTGTTGCGGGACTGGATCAACTACTACCGGCGGATGCTGGAGCGCCTGCAGCTGGGCGCGCGGCGCAACCGCCTCTGGCAGCTCAGCCGGATCCGCTTCGTGCAGATCGGTGTCGAGATCCTGTTCGTCACCGGCCTGCTCGTTTTTTCGGAGCAGTTGTTCGGCGTGGTGGAGGAGTACCTCGGCCGCGACTGGCTGTTTCCGCACGGATTGGAGGTCTTGTTCTGGTCGGCGCTCGTGCTCGTCGTGCTGGCGCCGCTGGTGGCGATCTGGCGCAACATCTCGGCGCTGGCGCTGCTTTACGCGGAGGTGTCGACCCGCGGGCTCCGGCGGGCCGCGGTGCTGCGGCCGATCGTGGAGACGGGGCTGAGGGCGGTGGTCGGGGCCGGCCTGTTCCTCTGGCTGTCGGCCATTTTGCCGCTCGGCGGCGTGACCCGCTGGCTGCTCGCCGCCCTCAGCGTGCTCGCTTTCGCGGGTCTGGTCATATTCTGGCGCAAGCTCATCTACTGGCACAGCGAGCTGGAGGTGGAGTTGAACGAGATTCTGCGCGCGGCGGAGCCCCCGGGCTCGGCCACCGGCGCGCCCTGGCTGCAGCCGCACAGCGCGTGGAACCTGAACGTCTCGGAGTGCGTGCTGCCCGATCTCGCCGACTGCCGGGGCCGCACCATGATCGAGCTGGCGCTGCGGGCGCGTTTCGGCTGCTCGGTCGTCGGCATCGAGCGCCAGGGCTACATGATCGTCAACCCCCCGCCCGAGACCGCGCTCTATCCGCGCGACCGGGTGCTGCTGCTCGGTTCGGGCCGGCAGGTGGTCGCGGCCAAGGGGTTCCTCACGGCGGTCTCCGGCGCGGAGCCGGTGGCGGCGGGGTTCGACGAGGTGCGCATGGAGGCGGTCACCGTGCCGGCCCACAGCCGGTGTGCGGGTTGCACGCTCGCCGCGCTGGCGCCGACCCGCCACAGCGGCGTGCAGATCGCCGGCATCAACCGCGGAGGCGGCCGCATCCTCAATCCCGGCGCCGACGAAACCCTGCGCGCAGGCGACGAGGTGCTGGTGCTCGGCAATCCGGAGCAGATCGGCGCCTTCAAGGCCAACGTCCTGGAGGAAACGGACCGCGGCTGAACCCGGCGCGCCTAGCGCGGGGTGCGATTATTGCGCCCGCGCGGAGGATTCTCCTCCTCCAGACCCTCGTCGGAATCCTCGTCGCCCTCCTTGTCCGCCTCCGCCTTGTCCTTGTCTTTGGCGGCGCGCGGGTGGCCCTCGGCATCGAGTTCCTCCTCGCCCTCGGCCTCCTCGTCTTCGTCCCACTTCAGGGTCTGGTCGTTCTTGAGGCGCTCCTCGTCCGCCTCGTCGAGCGCGGGCAGGTCGGCATCGTCCAATTCGTCCTCCTTCGCGGGCGGGTGCCCGCCCTCCTCCTCCTCGCCTTCCCAGCCGGCGGGCACGTAGTCGAGAATCGCCGTGATCTCGGTGAACACGTGCACGGCCTTGCCCTCCATGAAGTCGACGTTCCGCGCCTCGCGGATCTCGTCCTCCACCTCGTCCACGCTGAGCGGCTGCTCGAAGTCGAAAAGATCGTTGAGCATCTTGACGCGGGTGCGGGTGATGTGGTCGAGATAGTCGGCGTACGGCCCGTTTTCCTCGTCGAGCAGGTCGGGCAGCGCGAACAGCTTTTCCTCCGACTCGAAGAGCGAGTCCTTCACGCGCGCCAGGCGGACGCGGCCGGCGCCGAGGTCCTTCTCGATGCGGAAGGGGATGAACCCGCGCTCCATCACGTCCTGGTCGAAGCCGTAGTCGCGCATCGGCTCGATCAGGTCGATGATGTGCTGCACCTGGCGCGGATCGATCAGGCTCAGGCCGTCCACGTCCCAGCGCACGGGATCGCTCACCTCTTCGACCCACCAGTTGTGGTCTTCACCAAGGCGGACGATGCACCAGTCGAGTTGGGTGGCGGATTTGGCCATGGGTGGGGAAAAGGGGATGGGTGGGTTTTCGTGCACCAAAATGCCTGCTCCCGGCCGGAGTCAACCCCGCAAAGCAAAAAAAACGCCAATCGTTTCCGAACCTCGTCCGTCCCGCGGGCTGGAGCGCGAAATCGGAGCGCAGGGTGGGCGGGGAAAAACAAAAAACAAGCACAAAAATCCGCGGGGAAAAAAGGTCCGCGGCGGCCGGCGGCGGCCCCGGTGGGGCCGGGCCGCGT
>CAZAFS010000140.1:0-7656 GCA_964484165.1 uncultured Opitutaceae bacterium
CCGAGCCGGTTCGGCATCGCCGAGGAGCGCCTCGCCCCGAACGTCACGCTGACCAATGCGGAGTTGGAAACCCTGCCCCAGCTCGGTGAGGATCTTTACCGCACGATCAGCCGTCTGCCCGGGCTGACGGGGAACGATTTTTCCGCGCAGTTCCTCGTGCGGGGCGCGCCGAACAGCCAGATGCTCGCGCGCTTCGACGGCGTGGACCTGATCGAACCCTTCCATCTCAAGGATTATGATGGATCACTCTCGATCGTGGACCTCCAGACGGTCGGCAGCGTCGACCTGGTGACGGGCGGCTTCACCACCAACTACGGCGACCGGCTGGCGGGAGTGTTGACGATGGAGACCCAGGAGTTCACCCGACCGAAGCCGCTCACGACGGTCGGCTTGAGTGTCACCGACCTCCGCGCCACCAACCAGGGCGAATTTGCCGGAGGCGACGGCCAGTGGATGGTGGCGGCGCGGCGCGGTTACATCGACCTCGCCGTCAAGCTGGGCGGGGGCGAGATCGACGCGTCGCCCATCTACTACGACTTCTCCAGCAAGGTGGAGTATCGGCTCAACCCGCACCACACGCTCTCGCTGCATGTGCTGTATGCGAATGATTCCATGCAGCGCCTGCAAAAGGGGCGGATCGACGACGACCCCGATCTCCGGAGCCGTTACGACAGCGCCTACGTGTGGGGCCGCTGGCAGGGCGACTTCGGCGAGCGGCTGTCGGGCGAGGGCGTGCTCTCGTTTGCCCGGCTCGACTGGCATCGCAACGGCAACGGAGTGATCGACGGCGGAATTCACCGGTTCACGTTGCAGGACGACCGCCGGCTCGACACCGTGGGCCTGCGTCAGGACTGGACGCTCAATCTAACCGAGCGGGCCCTCGTGCGCACGGGATTCGAATTCAAATCCGGCGAGGCACGCTACGACTACGCCCTGTTGCGCGACCTGTGGTCCCTGAGCAACGGCAACCTCCTCACCACGACGCGGACGGTGAATTACCGGCTGCGGCCCGACGGCGACTACACCGCGGCCTACTTCGCGCCCCGCCTGCAACTGGGGTCGCCCCTGGTGATCGAACCGGGCGTGCGCTTCGAACGCCATTCCTACACGCACGACTCGGGCTGGAGTCCGCGGCTCAACGCCTCGCTGGCGCTGGGACCCCGCACCACGATCCGCGCCGCCTGGGGCCGCTACGAGCAGGCGCAGGGCCTGCAGGAGCTTTCCGTGGCGGACCGGGAGACGACGTTTCATCCGGCGGAGCGGGCGGAACAGCGGGTGCTGGGCGTGTCGCACCAGCTGGAGTCCGGACCGACCCTGCGCCTCGAAGCCTACGAGCGGCTGAGTTCGCACCTGCGTCCGTATTGGGAGAATCTCGTCGACGTCTTCAACATCTTCCCCGAGGCCCTGTACGACCGGACCAAGGTCAGCCCCTCCCGCGGCCGGGCGCACGGCATCGAGCTCCTCGCCGAGAATCGCCACAATCCGCGCTTCGGCTGGTCGGCGAGCTACACCTATGCGGTGGCGGAGGAGGAAGTCGGCGGACGCTGGACGCCGCGCCTGTGGGACCAGCGCCACACCTTTTACGCGGACGTGACCTACGTGCCCGCGCCCCACTGGCAGTTGAGCGCGTCCTGGCAGTACCACACCGGGTGGCCGTTCACGGACATCAACTACTATCTCATCACGCTGAATGACGGCTCGCTCATCTATTCCTGGACCTACGGGCCGAGGGGAGCGCTGCGGGCCCCCGCCTACCATCGCCTCGATCTGCGCGCGACCCGGACCTACCGGCTGAAGCACAGCACGCTGCGGGCCTTCGTGGACATTTTCAACGCCTATGACCGGCTAAACGAGGTCGGCTACGACGAGCATTCGGCCATGATCGTGAACGGCCAGCTGATCGTCCACAAAACCCCCGGGCGGATGCTGCCCATCCTGCCCAGCTTCGGCCTGAGCTGGGAGTTCTGAAGTTTATTTCTGGGCGGATTTCACCGGCGATGCGCATCCCGGCCGCGAAAGAAGCTGTCCTGCGCTGAGGCGGCCGGCAGGGGGTGCGGCCGGACGGTTGCCAGCGGGATGGTCCCCCGGCTTTTCGGGTTTTGACCGGGCGGTCGGCCGATCCTAGAATCGGTTCATCGCATTCATGAACACCCCTGTCCGTCGGTTCTTTGCCCTTCTGACCCTCGCCCAACTTGCGGCGACGGCTTCGGCCGCCATGTACTACGTGTCGCCCTCCGGCAGCGACGGCGCACCGGGCACCCTGGCCCAGCCGTTCGCCTCGATTCAGTTTGGCGTCGGCCGGCTGAGTCCCGGTGATGTGCTCTGCCTCCGTGCCGGCGCCTACGCGGAGGCGGTCACGGTCGACCGGTCCGGAACCGCGGCGGCGCCGATCACGATTCAAAACTATCCGGGCGAGACCGCCGTCATTGTCGGATCCCGGCCGGTGGCCGGACCCTGGACCGTCTACGCGGGCTCGATCTACCGCGCCGCCTGGCCCACGCAGCCCGTCCAGGTCTTCTGCGATGGACGTTTGCTCAACGAGGCGCGCTGGCCCAACTCCCCGCTGCCGGACGACATCCGGGACCAAGCCGTCGCGTTTGCCGATGACGGCACCCCGGACGGCATCGTGTATGCGGGCCTTCCCGCCGTCGATCTCACCGGCGCCTGGGTGCAGATCATGGCGGGCCAGGCCTGGGTCGGCTACAGCCGGCAGATCGCGGCGCACGACCGGGCGTCCGGGCGCCTGACCTTCGCCTCGCCCATCAACCAGATGTCGGTGTTGTTGCCCCGGCGGGGAAATCGCTTCTTCGTCTTTGGGAAACTCGAGCTATTGGATACCCCCGGCGAGTGGTGGTGGGATCCTGTTGGCCAGCAACTCTACGTCTGGACGCCGGATGGCGCGCCGCCGGCCAACCGGGTGGAGACGGGCGCAGCCGCCGCCGCCTTGAGCCTGAGCGGTCAGTCCTACGTGGTGGTGAAGGGCGTCGACTCGCGGGGCGGTTGGTTCAACCTGCAGAATTGCACCGGATGCGTCGTGCAAGACTGCCACCTAGTCGCGCCGACGTGGATTCGCACCTTCGACGGGTATGCCCTTTGGCCGACGCCGTACCTGGGCGGCATCGACCTCTCGGGATCCGGCAATGTCGTTCAGGGCGGGTCGGTGCGTCTGGCGGGTCGCAGCGCGATCCATGTGGCCGGCAGCGACAACGCCATCCGCCAGGTGTTGGTCGAGGATTGTGGATGGAACTGGACCAACAACGCCGCCGTCGACACGTCAAGTGCCGTCCGCGCCACGGTCGCGGATTGCACCATCCTCCGTTCAACCGGAACCGGCCTGAACATGGGCCCCACCTCACAATTCCTGCGGAACGTGGTCGATACGGTGGCCGTGGACTTCGAGGATTGCGGCAACATCGGGGCTTGGTCCATGGACGGGCAGGGCACGGAAGTCGCCTACAACCGGATCCGCGGCAACAACAGCCGCTGGGGCGCCGGCATCTACTTGGACGCGGGCAGCCGGAACTTCTATGTTCACGACAACTACGTGGACGACGTGAAGTGGGACGGGATCAATATCACCGGCCCCAACCGGATTGAGCACAACACGTTTCTGGGGATGCAACATCAAGGGCTCGCCCTGGTTCCCCAGAGCTCCACGGACGGGGTCGACCTGTCCGCAGGGCTGCTGGCGCACAATCTGGCCGCGGAGCCGTTTCCGATCGTGGTGTCGCTATCCCAGCCCGTGTCGCTGGTGCCGGAATGGGCGTCGTTTAGCGCCTGCGCCCCCCTGGCCGGAGGACCGCGCCGGGTGGAACTGCTCTGGTCGCAAATGACGCAGCCGGGATGGAGCCAGCGGGAAGTGCCGATGGACCTGTCCGTGGTCTACGCCATCAGCTTCAACTTCGAGTCCCCCGCCAAGGCCTACACCTACACGGTCTCCAACCTGCGCTTCCTGCCGGCCAGTGCGACCGGTGACGATGGCGCGGTCCCCGCCGCCAACGTCACCGCCCAGGCCACCAGCAGCGGCGGATCCTCCGGCACACTTTCCGTCCTCGGTTCGGCCAGTTGGCGCGTCGCGGGGGTCAGCGCCTTTCGCGGCACGAACAGCCTCGACGTGACGCTGCCGGCCAATCTGGCGGACTTGCGAGCGTACCGCGGGCTCGCCTTCGAACTCGTCGGCACCGCCACGCACGACTTCAATTTTCAGGGCTATCAGGACGTCGACAACGGTCCCGACGCCATTCCCGGACGAGGGGCCACGCTGCCCGCGCAAATCGGCGCCCCATCGTCGGGCATCGCCCAGATTACCGCCCCGACCGTGACCGCCCAGCCGGCCTCTGTCTCCGGGGCGGCCGGTCAGAGTGCGACTTTCTCAGTGACCGCGAGCGGCAATCCGGCGCCGGCTTACCAATGGCAGCGCCTGGCGGCAGGCTCGACGGTCTGGATCAACCTCAACGAGGGCGGCAGCTACCGCGGCACGACGACCGCCACGCTCACGGTCACCGCGTCGACCGACGCAATGTCGGGCGATCAGTTCCGCTGCGTCACGAGCAGCTCCGCCGGCTCGGCCACGAGCAACGCCGTGACCCTCACCGTGAGCGGCGTCGTGCTCCTGCAGTATCCCGCGGGCCTGGCGGTGGACGGCGTGGGCAATCTTTATGTCGCGGACTCGTCCGGCAACACCATCCGGAAGATCACCCCCGCCGGCCTTGTCAGCATGCTGGCCGGGTCGGCTAGCACCGTCGGCAGCCAGGATGGCACCGGCTCCAACGCCCGGTTCAACCAGCCCGGGGGCGTGGCCGTGGATGCGGCCGGAAATGTCTTTGTCGCCGACACCGGCAACGCCACCATCCGCAAGATCACGCCGGCCGGCGTCGTCACGACCCTCGCGGGCGCGGCGGCCAGCCGCGGCAGCCGCGACGGTGTCGGCAGCGGCGCTTGGTTCAATTCCCCCCAGGGCCTCGCGGTGGACGCTTCCGGCAATCTCTACGTGGCGGACGCGATGAACGCCGCCATTCGCAAGATCACTCCGGACGGCACGGTGAGCACCCTGGCCGGCGCCGCGGGCGCGGCGGGTGAAGCGGACGGCGCTGGCCGCGCCGCCCGGTTCAATTTTCCGGCCGGCATCGCGACGGACAACCGCCAGCTTTACGTGGCGGACACCTACAACGCCACCATCCGCCGGATCGCCCTGGACGGCGTGGTGACCACCGTGGCGGGCTCGGCGGGCATCAGCGGCGGCAACGACGGCACCGGCAGCTACGCGTTGTTCAACCAACCCGCCGGCGTGGCGGTGGATCCGGCCAGCGACACCGGCGCCTTCTATGTCGCGGATACCGGCAATGGCACCATCCGCCGGGTTTATCCGGGCGGCGCGGTCTCCACGGTGGCGGGGGTCGCGGGAATCGCGGGTTGGGGGGATGGCACCGGCGGCAATGCGCTCTTCAACCAGCCGCGCGGACTGGTAGTCGACGGCAACCGCAACCTGTGGGTGGCCGACACCGGCAACGGCGCCATTCGCCGGATCACGCCGGCCGGCGTTGTCACGACGCTGGCGCTGACGGCTGATACCACCGGGAACACGCCACCGCCGACCAGCGGCACGACCCCGGCACCAGTGACGGGGACCGGCAGTGCTTCCAGCGGAGGCGGTGGCGGCGCGATGGAGGCGTGGTTTGCGGTTGCGCTGGCTGGGTTGGGTCTCACCCGGTGGGTCGGGCGCAAACATTGACGAGGTACTCGGGAAGAAACGGCTCGTCATAGGCGCCGACAAGGAGGCCCGCGGATCGGATCGAAGGGCGTTCAGCGCCGTGAGGCCGTTGGCGAAACCCTTCCGGCGGGGTATCGTCATTGGGTCGAACCATGAGGCCAATCGCCGTTCCGGTCCTGATCCTGCTGGCCACGGTCCCGGCGGCGCCCCTGGCGCCGACGGCCCGGGGCGCGGACGTCATCGTCTATTCCCGCCTCACGGATGACGGCCGGAAGCTGGCGGCGCCCACGGCGGACCATCCGGTGTACTACCTGCTGGTCGCGGGCGGATTCAGCGAGGCGGGCCAGACCGTCCGGGGCGAGCGCAGCCCGCCGCCCGCGGTGGTGGAAAAGCTGGTGCGCGCCGCGCTGGGCGCCCAGGGTTTCATCGCGGCGTCGAAACAGTCGCCGCGCATCGACATCTTCGTCGTTTTCAACTGGGGCTGCCTCAATCCGGTCGTCGTGAGCACGTTCGTGGAGGGACGGGCTGACCCCAACAATCCGTCCGTCCAGCCTCCACTCATCGAGCACCGGGAGATCCTCAACGATCAGCAAATGCTCGGGTTGCTGGGCGTGGCGGCGCTCGACGACCGCCATTTCGCGACCGACAACGAGGTGCGGCAGATTGCGCAGGCGGCGGGGGAGAACCGGTATTTCGTCGTCCTTTCGGCGTACGACTTCGCGGCGATCACGCACCAGGAGCGGAAGCTGGTGTGGCGCGCCATGATGAGCCTGGCCTCCGCCGGCACGGATCTCGCCGAGTCGCTGCCCGCGCTGGTCAAGGCCGGCGCGCCGTTTTTCGGCCGCGAATCAGGCCTGCCGCAGCACATCGCGGAATCGCTGGTGCCGCCGGGCAAGGTCGAGATCGGCCCGGCCAAGGTCGAAGAATACCTGCCGACGCTTGCGGCGGAGTCCCGGGATGCGGGCCCGGCCACGAAGCATTGACGCGCCCAAGGGATTACGGTTCGACGAGGAAGCCGTTAAGCCTGCGCCGTGCCGGCATGGGCGTTCGGCTTGCGACTTTCAGTCATAAGCCGTCAAGGCTGCGCCGCAGACGCGGCCTGGGCTTCACGCCTGCGCCGTGCCGGCATAGGCATCAGGCTTGCGCTGCTGGCGCAGCATAAGCCTCCATTCCCGCGCACGAGCACACCAGGTGACGGTCGCCGTAGACGTTGTCCACGCGGCCGACGGCGGGCCAGAACTTGGCCTGGCGGGTCCACGCGGCCGGAAACGCCGCCAGCTCGCGCGGGTACGGCCGCTCCCACCGGTCGGCGCACACCACCTGCGCCGTGTGCGGCGCGTGCTTGAGCGGATTGTTCGCGGCGTCGAGCCGCCCGTCCGCCACCTGCTGCATCTCGCCGTGGATGGCGATGAGCGCGTCGCAGAAGCGGTCGAGCTCGGCCTTCGACTCGCTCTCCGTCGGCTCAATCATGAGCGTGCCAGGCACGGGAAACGACATCGTCGGCGCGTGATAGCCGTAATCCATGAGGCGCTTCGCCACGTCGTCCACCTCCAGCCCGTGCCGTTTCCACGCGCGCAGGTCGACGATGCATTCATGGGCGACGAGGCCGCCGGCGCCCTTGTACAGCACGGGGAAATACGGATCGAGCCGCCGCGCCACGTAATTGGCGTTGAGGATGGCGAGGCGGGTGGCCTGGGTCAGGCCGTCGGGGCCCATCAGGCGGAGGTACATCCAGGAGATGACCAGGATGGAGGCGGAGCCGAACGGCGCGGCCGCCACCGCGCCGTTCGAGGCGGCCACCGGCGGGCGGGCGCCGGCGGGCGGGTGGGCGAAGTGGCTGGGCAGGAAGGGGACCAGGTGCGGCGCCACCCCGATGGGCCCCACGCCCGGTCCGCCGCCGCCGTGCGGGATGCAGAACGTCTTGTGCAGGTTGAGGTGGCAGACGT
>CAZAFS010000141.1:0-7643 GCA_964484165.1 uncultured Opitutaceae bacterium
GGGACAGGAGGCTGCAGGGCGTGTTCGCCGCGGCGCGCGACGTCACGGAGCGCAAACGCCTGGATCAGGTGCTGCAGGAAAAGAACGTCGAGCTGGAGAACGCCAAGTCCGCGGCGGAAAAAGCCAACCTCGCCAAATCGGACTTCCTCTCCAGCATGAGCCATGAGCTGCGCAGCCCGCTCAATGCGATCCTCGGCTTCGCTCAACTGATGGAGTCAGCCTCGCCATTGCCGACGGCCTCCCAGGCGGCACGCATTGCCCAGATTCTCCAGGCGGGATGGCATCTGCTGAAGCTGATCAACGAAATCCTCGATCTCGCGGTGATTGAGTCCGGAAAAATGTCGCTGTCGCTGGAACCGGTGTCGCTGGCCGAGGTGATGTTCGAATGCCAGGCCATGATGGAGCCGCAGGCGCAACAGCGAGGCATCCGCATGACCTTTCCCCGGTTCGACAATCCCAGCTTTGTCTGGGCCGATCAGACCCGCTTGAAGCAGATCGTCATTAACCTGCTTTCCAACGCGATCAAATACAACAAGGAGCAGGGAACGGTGGTCGTGGACTGCACCGTGATCGTCCCGGAACGCACTCGCATCAGCGTCAAGGACACCGGCGCGGGATTGATTCCGGAAAAACTGGCCCAATTATTCCAGCCGTTCAATCGTCTCGGCCAAGAGGCCGGCGGCGTGGCCGGCACAGGCATCGGCCTCGTGGTGACCAAACGACTGGCAGAACTGATGGAGGGCGTTCTCGGGGTGGAAAGCCGCGCCGGGGTGGGAAGCGTGTTCTGGATCGATCTGCTCTCGACTGCCGCGCCGGAACTTGCCGTTGGAGGGGACCAACCTGCAGCACAGGTTCAACCGCGCCGGCCGACCGGCGCGCGACGGCGCACCCTGCTCTATATGGAGGACAACGCGGCGAACATGGAGCTGATCGAGCAACTCATCGCGCGGCGCTCTGACATACGGCTGTTGACGGCAGTGAACGGGACTCTCGGCATCGAGCTTGCGCGAGCCTCTCAGCCGGAGGTGATTCTGATGGACATCAATCTGCCAGGAATCAGCGGGATCGACGCTCTGAAAATCCTGCGCGAAGATCCGGCCACGGCGCACATCCCCGTCGTTGCCCTGAGCGCCAATGCGATGCCACGCGACATCGAGTTGGGCCTCGAGGTCGGATTTTTCCGCTACCTCACCAAACCCATCAAGGTCAAAGAATTCATGGAAACGCTGAACGTGGCACTGGAATTTGCAGACAAAACGGTTGGTCAGAGCACATGACGCAGGACAAATGCTATGATCAGTTCATCGGACATTCTTAAGGCCAGCATCCTGATCGTTGACGATCAGGATGCCATCCCGCCTCTCTCCGATGCAACCCGCGGCCAGGAACCAAGTGCGCGCGGTCACACGCACGGCAAAATCGCGTGGCAGGCAGTGTGGCGCTGGGGTGGACCACGGATGCCGCGCCTCATGGCCGTAAAATCCCGGGACTACTAGGAAACATTGGGCGTGGACTCGAGGGCGTTAAGCCGCGGCAGCGCGACGTCCATCACGACCACCCCCGGGTCCAATTTGCCGGTCAGCCGCACCGCGCCGCGACCAGCGGACCCTTCGCCGACCCCTCGAAGCCACCAGCCGCCTCCAGCATCATGGCTGGATCTTACGGACGACGGCGTGATTACCGGCGAGCGGGACTTTGATCAGCTCATCAGCGGCCCGACGGGGAGGGGAAAATCGAAGGGAATCTCGGCTGTCACCGTGGTGCCCTTGCCCGGGACAGAGACGATGGCGAAACGACCGCCGACCATCTCGAGGCGCTCCCGCATGCCGAGCAGCCCGAGATGCCCGCCACGTTTGGCCGAGAGCATCCGCTCCGCCGGGAACGATCTTCCGTCGTCGCTGATTTCGAGGCGCACCGCGTCGGGGGTTTTCAGGATCCGCACGGTCGCGTGGCGGGCGTGTGCATGGCGGACGACGTTGGTGAGCGCCTCCTGCGCGACGCGATAGAGCACGGTGCGGCGGACGCTGTCCAAAATCTCGATCTCGGCAAAGGCGTGGAAATGAATGCGCAGGCTTTTCCGGTCCGCCAACTCCTTCAGGTAGGAGCGGAGCGCCGGGACGAGTCCGAGGTCATCGAGCAGCGGCGGGCGAAGGTTCCGCGCGAAGCGATGGACAATGCGGATCGACTGCCCGATCAGTCGCCGGGTCTTGGCGATTTGCCGTCGCAAGTCCCGGGGATGAACCGACGCGATCAGCGTAAGCGTCGTCAACTGGACCTTGATGCCCGTGAGGATCTGGGCGATCTCGTCGTGCAACTCACGACTGATCTGTTTCCGCTCCTCCTCCTGGGCCAGCAGAATCTCGTGCGTCAGGCGGCGCAACTGCGCGTGCAACTCCCGCGATTCCGCCAGCAACTTGCGCTGGCTCCGTTCGCTGTCCATGAGCAACGCCTCCGCCGCCCGGCGCCGGGCGATTTCCTGATTCGCCTCCAGGTTCGCGGTGGCCAGTGACTCCACGCGGCGCTGGGCCTCCTCCCCCCGTTTGAGGGCGGCGATGTCCGAAACCGCCAACCGACACCATTTCGGTCCGCCCTCGAGCCCCCCCGCGGACGAGGCCCGAAGATCGGCCACGAGGGCGGCGCCGGTCGCGGTGAGCAGCAGCGCCTCGCAGACCTGCGTTTCGGATCCGGCCAACGCGGCTTTCAGGAACGCGTCGACGGCGGGCCGGCTCGTTGGGGCGACGAACCCCTGCAAGCGCCGCTGGAGGAGCCGGGATCGGGGCACGCCGAGCATGGCGGCGCCCGTCAGGTTCACTTCCTGGATCAGGCCCTGTCGATCGATCGAGAAATAACCCACCGGGGCGAAATCGTAGAGCTCGGTGTATCGTTCCAGCACCGCCTCCACCTCCCCCCGGGCGCGCACGAGCTCCGCGTTTTGCATCTCCAGTTCGATCTGGTGGACCTCCAGTTCGTGGAGCAGACGTTGGGTGTCGGCGTCGGTGCGGCGCCGGCCGGTGCCCGCCTGCCGTTGGCGCCAGCGGTCTTCGGCCCGGCGACGGAGTTCGGCGGCGGCATCGGAGCGGCTTGTCATCTTGGGCATGGCGGGATCCTTGGAATTCAACCGGCCTTCGGAGTTTTCCCGGGACGGGCCTCGCTGCGTTTGCGGGCGGCAATCTCCACCTGCATCGCGCCTTTCGCCAATTCCAACTTCGTGGATTGTTCGGCGACGTGCTTTTCCAGGACGGATTGATGGTCCCGCAAATTCGCCTCGAGCATCTTGGCTGCAGTGATGTCCGCAAAAGTGATCACCACGCCGTCGATGCGGTTATCCAGCGTCCGGTAGGGCATGATGTGCACCGAGAACCAGCGGTTATCGTACGCGACGATCGGCTTCTCCGTGGGGCGCAGCGTCCGCAACACCTCGCGGGCGTCGGCCACCAGCTCCGGGTAGAACAGGTCCGAGGCCAGGTCGGTGATCGGCCGGCCCAAATCGCTCTCGATGAGCTTGATGATTTTCGTCGCCGAGGGGGTGAAGCGTCGTACCCGCAGCTCGTTGTCCAGGAACACGGTGGCGATGCTCGTGCTGTTGAGCAGGTTCGCCATGTCGTTGCTGGTCCGCGACAGATCGTCCACCTTGGCCTGCAGTTCGTTGTTCACGGTCTGGAGCTCCTCGTTCAGCGACTGCATCTCCTCCTTGGAGGTGGTGAGTTCCTCGTTGGCGGACTGGAGCTCCTCGTTCGTGGATTGGAGTTCCTCATTGGTGGACCGAAGTTCCTCCTGCGACGTCTGCATCTCTTCGCGGGTGGTCTGCACCTCCGCGGAGGCTTGCTGGAGCTCCCGCTCCAGTTCCGTCAGCCGGGCGTCGTGCTTCGGAGCTTTCCGCACCCGGCCAGGGAGGGGCGGCTCCGGCGCGGTAACGGCGGTAAAGATTATCATGACCAGTCCCCGCAGCGGCTCCGGCTCCGCCAATCTCTGGATCGTCAGATCCACGTAATACGCCCCGCCGTTGGCCTGGACTTTAAGTCCCCGGAGCACCACAGGGCCTTCCTGCCGGAGGGCATTCTTGAAGGCGTTGGCGAGTTCGTAGCGCAGGCCTTCGCGGGCCATGGCGAAAATGTTCCAGTTCGCCTTGCCGGCGGCCGGTTCCAGGTATTGGCCGGTCCGGCCGGTGATATAGAGGATGTCGCCCTTGTCGCTGGCCAGCACGACCG
Organism: uncultured Opitutaceae bacterium; assembly: GCA_964484165.1. Lineage (GTDB taxonomy): Bacteria > Verrucomicrobiota > Verrucomicrobiia > Opitutales > Opitutaceae > Fen-1467. The sequence goes on from CAZAFS010000141.1 coordinate 4,209, forward strand.
GCGGGGAGTAACACTGCAAGATCAGCTGGTCCGTCTGCGCCTGCAGACTGGGCGGTGATTTCGTCGGCGGGGGGGCCCCGGGCTTGGCGGGAAAAGCCGGGGCAAAGGACGAGGGAAACTTGATGGGCTCCGGCCGCACGACCGTTTCCCGCCGCCGGTAGATCCTTGCTTTGCCGTCGACGGGGGCAAACAGGTCGGTGAAACCGCCGATCGTCTCCGCGCTGCCGAGCAGCAGCAGACCCTTGGGATTCAAGCTGTAGTGAAATAGCGGAACCAGCTTTTCCTGCAGCTCCGGGGCCAGATAGATCAGCAGATTGCGGCAACTCAGCAGATCCAGCTTGGTGAAAGGCGGGTCCATGATGAGGTTCTGCGGGGCAAAGATCACCATCTCCCGGATCTCACGGCGCACCCGGTAGCCGTGTTCTTCCTTGGAAAAAAACCGCTGCAGTCGCTCCCGCGACACGTCGGCGGTGATGTTGTCCGCATAGGTGCCCTGCCGGGCCTTGTCGACCGCATCCCGGTCCAGGTCGGTGGCAAAGACCTGCAGCGCGAAATTTCTCCGGCGCCGGGCCTTCTCCAGCACCTCCTTGAACACCATGGCCAGGGAATAGGCCTCCTCTCCGGTCGAACAGGCCGGCACCCACGCGCGCAACGTCGGACCGGCCGGCCGGCCGGCGAGGAGTGCGGGGATGGCTTGTTCGCGCAACTGTTCCCACACGCCGGGATCGCGGAAGAAACTCGTCACGCCGATCAGCAACTCCTTGAAGAGCAAATCCAGCTCCTGGGTGTTTTCCTGCAGGTACCGGACATAGGCGGCAATCGTGGCAATCTGGTGGATGCCCATGCGGCGCTCGATCCGGCGGTAGAGGGTGTTTCGCTTGTACAGGGAAAAATCATGGCCGGTGTGCGCGCGCAGCAGGATGACCACCTTTTCCAGGGCGCCCTGGGTCTTGTCCGACAGGCCGGGTTTGGCCTGGGTGATCAGCGGCGTGCGCCGCAGAAAGGCCATAATCCGCGCCGGCAGCTCGTCCACCGGGGCCACGATATCCGCCAGCCCCGCATTGATCGCACTGCGCGGCATGCCGTCGAATTTGGCGGTCGCGGGATCCTGCACCAGCACCACGCCCGCCTTCTCCTTGATGGCCCGCAGGCCCAGGGTGCCGTCCGAGCCCATGCCCGAGAGAATCACGGCGATGCTTCTTTCCTGCTGGTCCTGCGCCAGGGAGCGGAAGAAATAATCGATCGGCAGACGCAGTCCGCGCGGCGCCACCGGCACGAGCAAATGCAGCACCCCCCGCAGGAGGGACATGTCCCGGTTCGGCGGGATCACATAGACGCAGTCCGGCCGGACCAGGGTGCGATCCTCGACTTGGGATACTTTCATCCCGGTGGTGCGCTGGAGCAGTTCGGCCATCATACCCTGGTGCGTCGGATCCAAGTGCTGGATGACGACATAGGCCATCCCGCTGCCCGCCGGCACGTGGCGCAGAAACCGCTCGAGGGCTTCGAGCCCCCCCGCGGAGGCGCCGATGCCGACGATGGGAAATGAGACGTGCGCCGGCGGGGGCGCCGTTTCTGGCGGCACCGCCCGGGCGGACTTGTGCGGACGGCGTTTCGGCAAGGATTTCCCCTTCATGATCGTGACCCCGGCAGCCTATGGCTCCGGATGTATAATATATGCAGGGCGCTGCCGCGGATGGCGAGAATTTGTTGCAGGCAATGACCTGCCGCGCCGCTCCGTGACGACATCGCGCAATTGGCGGTCGTTCGCAGAGTGAATCGCCTCTCTGGCGCCGGCGCGGTTCACGTCGGTTGGCCTGCGTTTGGGCCCCTCCCGCCTCAGTCGAGCTGATTTGTCTTTGCCATCGACCGACCGGCACAGCGCAGGGACTCGGGACAGTCCAACCGCCCGGTGTGAATTTCGATGAAGACGAGACCATCCGTTTTGGCCGCCTGATCCAGCGCAGCTTCCAGCTCCCCTTCCGTGCGGACATCCAGGCCCAGGCCGCCTCCGAATACGTCCACGAGCTTATGATAGTGCCAGGGCTGGATATCGTTATAGGAGCGATCACTGATCACCCGTTCGATCGTATACCCCTCATTATTGATGAGAAAGATGACGGGCTTGAGACGGTTCCGGATCATCGTCGAGAGGTCCTGGCAGGTAACCTGAAAAGAACCATCCCCCACAAACAGCACGGTCTGCCGGTCCGGCGCTGCTACCGCCGCGCCCAAAGTTGCCCCGACCGTATAGCCGATCGATCCGTAAAAGGTCTGACCAATGAAGGTCGCTCCCTTCGGCATGAGCATCTCCGCGGCGCTGAAAAGGGCTACGCCGGTTTCAGCGATGACGATGGAATTGTCCTCGATGAAATGGCTCATGCGGTCGAAAAAGCGCTTGATGGTAAGCGGCCTCGGCGCCTCGGGCCGGTACGGCTCCGTATGCCGGTGGACGCAGCCGTCGGCGGCACATTGGATCTCCAGGGTTGCGGGATCCCGTCGCGCCAGCTTTTCCGTCAGCCCGAGGACAAAATCACGGAGAGACACGTTCTCGTAGTAGTGGTGTCTGATTTTCACGGTGCGGATGTTCGCACTGATCGTCTTGGCGTCGTCGAGGTTCGTGGTGAAGCCGCCCGTGTTAAAATCGGTCATCATATTCCCCAGTTGCAAAATGCAGTCAGCGGCCTCGACCCGATTCCTCACATAGTCGCGACTTCGGTCTCCCTCAAAGAGGCCGATGAATTGCGGGTGGTGTTCGGAAAGGACGGTCTTGCCCAACATCATGGTGACATACGGGCAGCCCGTTTTTTCGAGAAAAGCGGCGAATTCCTTTTGCAGCTTGAAGCGGATCAACTCCACGTCGCCGATCACCACCGGCGTCCGGGCCTTGGCCAGCATTCCCAGCGCTTCCTTGATCGCCTCCCCGAGCGCCTCCGGATCGCTGCAAGCGGGCGTCGGGAAGCGGAAAGCGCCCGGCCGGCTGCATTTCATCATCACCACGTCCGAGGGGAGACTGAGGTAGACCGGTTGCTGGTGGGCGAGACACGCCGACAACACCCGGTCGATCTCCGCCGGGGCCGTTTCCGCGGTAACGAGCTGGGTCGAGGCGGCCGTGATCTTCTCATACATCCGCACGGGAACCTGATAATCGCCCAAGGTATGATGCAGCAGCGGCCGCGTGCGGAAATTGATCGTCGCTGGCGAGCCGGTGATTGCCACGACCGGCACCCGTTCGGCGAATGCTCCCGCCACGCCGTTGATGGCGCTCAGTTCGCCGACGCCATACGTGGAGGCAAAGGCCCCGATGCCCCGAATGCGGGCGTAGCCGTCGGCCGCATAGGCCGCGTTGAGTTCATTACAGGTGCCGACATACTTCACGTCGCTCTTCAGCACCTGGTTGAAGAAACCCAGGACAAAATCTCCCGGCACGCCAAA
>CAZAFS010000142.1:0-7586 GCA_964484165.1 uncultured Opitutaceae bacterium
ACCAGCTCGTTGTCCCCGGTCAGAATCTTGACCGCCACGCCGGAGCGGGCCAGCGCGCCGATGGCCTTGGCCGCCGTATCCTTGGCCGGATCAAAAAACGCGATGTACCCGAGCAGGATCAGCTCCGCCTCGTCCGCCACCGAAAAAATTTGCTTCGCCCGGTCGAATTCCCGGTAGGCGATGGCGAGCACCCGGTAGCCCTGCGCGCTCAGGTTGCGGTACTCATCCATCAGATCGTCGCGGATCAGCCGGATCAGCGGATTGATGTCCTCGTCCACCTGGTAATTGTCACAGACGGCGGCCACCTCCTCGACCGCCCCCTTGCAGACGAGCACGTGGCGGTCCTCGTAATCGATCACCACCGACATGCGCCGGCGCTTGAAATCGAACGGAATCTCGTCGACCTTGCGGCAGTTGCGCTCCACATCGAGCTCGCTGTGGGCGAGAATGGCGCGGTCGAGCAGGTTGCGCAGGCCGGTCTGATAAAAGCTGTTCATGTACGCGTAACGCAGCACGTCCTCGCTGGAACGGTTGGTCACGTCGACATAGCGCTCGAGCACCACATGGTCCTGCGTGAGGGTGCCGGTCTTGTCCGTGCACAGCACATCCATCGCCCCGAAGTTCTGGATCGCGTGGAGCTGCTTCACGATGACCTTCTTGCGCGACATCATCAGCGCGCCCTTCGACAGGCACACCGTCATGATCATCGGCAGCATCTCCGGCGTCAGGCCCACCGCCACCGACAGGGCGAAGAGCAGCGCCTCGGCCCAGTTGTGCTTCGTCAGCCCCACGATCAGGAACGTGATCGAGACCATCACCACCATGAAGCGGATCATCAGCCAGGTGAACGCGCGCACGCCCTTGTCGAAACTGGTCGCCTCGCGCCGGGACCCGAGCTTTTCGGCGAGCGAGCCGAAATAGGTGTGCGGCCCCGTGGCGAGCACGATGCCGCGGGCCGAGCCGCTCAGCACGTTGCTGCCCATGAAGCAGGCATTGGTGAATTCGAAGCTGGTCCGGCCCGCCGGCTGGCTGGCGTCGGCGTTCTTCTCCACCGGCATGGATTCCCCGGTCAGCGCGGATTGCGTGACGAAGAAGTCCTTCGCCGACAGGATGCGCAAATCCGCCGGGATCAAGCTGCCCGCCGCCAGGACAACCACGTCCCCCGGCACGATCTCCTCGAGCAGCACCTCCACCTCCTTTCCGTCGCGCACCACCGAGACGGTGGTCTTCACCAGCTTCTGCAGTTTTTCCACCGCGCGGGTGGAGCGCGTCTCCTGGAAGTAAGACAGAAAGACGCTCAAGAAGACCATGCCGCCGACCACGGCCGTCGAGCGGAGGTCGTGCATCAGGTACGACACGCCGGCGATGATGAGCAACTGGACCACGAGGGGGTTGCGGCACCGGTCCAGCAGATCGAGCAGGGCGGTGCGACGATGACCCACCGCCACGGTGTTCGGACCCGCCTCGTTCAGCACTCGCGCGGCTTCCGCGGACGAAAGCCCGATGCCGGAACTGCCCAACTGGCTGAGCAATTCCGCCTCGGGAATGGAGTATGAAGACGTCGCGGGGTTCAAAATTCTGCCCCGAAACTCATATGCCCACCCAACTGATTCAAGGCGAATAGCGCGACATCCATGTCGGTCTTCGCCCCTCGCTGCCGCCGGTGCGATACCGGCCGGCCCGGGCTTCCGGTCGCCCGGGTTTCATGTCGCCGTACCACCCGTCGACCGACCGCCACGCTGTCACAGTTACAGGTCGCGGCTGGTGGTGCGGCGCGGGTCCAGCCGGCCGTCTCGCGCTGACGGCCGGCCCGGGAAACCGGCCGGTCAGCCAGGATATGTTCCCGACTCACCTCCCACGCAGTGCGGCCGGCACTGCGACGCAGGCGCCGTCGTGCGCGGCGTGACCGCCCGGCAGCGATGATTACGCGACGACAAACCGCCGCCTCATCCGACCGCCGGTTTCTGCCAGCAGAATGCCGTCCGCCTGCTGGAGACTTTGACGGCCACCCGGCTCCGTTCCCGCAGAACGCATTCAATCCCGCAGCCCAAGAGCCGCATTCTGCATGCAGCTCCACCTTGAGCCCGTGCATTTCGCACTTACTGGGATCGGTGCGGCCGCGCCCCAAAGATTTCATTTGGCTGCAGACAAATACCTTAGGCCATACCGGCAGCGGCTGGCATCAATCTAGGTATAGGGAGGGCGATCCTCACCCAACCGCATCCCAACATGCCCACCCGCGAGCCTGAATCCAACCCACCCGCCCCGCGCGAAACCGACCGGCCCGACAATCTGTCGGGCGACACGGCCATCGACACGGCCCTGGTGCGCCGCTTCACCGCCGGCGACGAGTCCGCCTTCACCGAGATCGTCAACCGCTACCGGGGAAAAATTTTCGGCCTGACCCTCAATCTCATGCACAACGCGGCCGACGCCGAGGAAATCACCCAGGACGCCTTCATCCGGGCTTATCGCGGGCTCAGCCGGTTTCGCGGCGAATCGTCGCTTGCCACCTGGCTCCACCGCATCGCCCTCAACCTTGCACGCAACCGCTACTGGTATTTCTTCCGGCGCCGCCGGCAGCACTGGGTATCCCTCGACCGCCCGCTGACCGAGGACTCCAGCGCCACGTTCGCCGATCTGGTTGCCGCCACGGACCGCGATCCGGCGCAGGAGACCGCCACCAGCGAATTCATCGCCCTGGTCGCGGCCTGCATGGATCGCCTCGATCCGAAGCATCGCGAAATCCTCTTCATGCGCAACGTGCTCGACCTGTCCTACGAGGAGATCGCCCGCAAGCTCGGCATCAATGTCGGCACGGTGAAAAGCCGCATCGCCCGCGCCCGCGAATATCTGCGCCACCTGCTGGCCGGGTCGTGCCCGGAACTGACGCCCGCCCTCTCGCTCAATGATTTCTTCCTGGCGGCGCGCGCCGCCTACGGCCAACCCGCCATCAGCTACGCATGACGGGGCCGGCTCCCGCCCGGGCCCCGGCCCGCCGGAACCGCCACCGGCGCCAGCGGACCACCATTCTTCCACCCATCCCGCCCGATGAAAACATCACGCCTCGGCCAAAAACTCGCCGCGTGGCTCCATGCCCATCGCCCGCTGCGTTGGGTTGAGACCATTGTGGCCGACTATTCCGCCTGGAGCCCCTGGTAAGCCGGCGACGGACGCCATCCGCCGCCGGCCGGAACGGACGACCGCGCGGTCATCCGGGATTGCGTCACAGCTTGGCCTCGAGACCGGCGAAGACCCCGGCGCCGCGCGCCGGATAGCCGCTCACCTCCTCGTAGTGCTCGTCGAGGAGGTTTTCGACCCGGAGTTTCACCGTCACGCGATCCGTGACCGCCCAGGCCGCATAGAGCCGCGCCACGGTGTAGTCGCCGGGATCGATGGTGCCAAACGTCAGCGGATCCACGTCCTGGCGCTGCGCGACGTAGACCACCCCCGCCCCCGCGCTGAAGCCCCCGCCGAATTTCCGCTCCAGACCGGCCGCCAGCATGTGGCGGGGCCGGCGCAGGAGCCGGGTGTGCTCGGTGAGATTCTCGGCCTCGAGATAGGTGTAGGCCAGCCGGCCGGCCCAGGTATCGCCCAGCCGTTCGCGGGCGGAGAGTTCAAGGCCCCGGGTCCGCGCACGATCGACGTTGGCCGTCGTGCCGGGAAACACCGAGAAATCGTAAACGATGAGGTCGCGAAACTGGTTTTCAAACCACGTGGCGCTCAGCGTGCCGCGGTTCTGCGGAAGGAAGGCATCAATCCCGGCGTCCCAGCCGCGGGCGTGTTCGGGCTGCAGGCGCGGGTTGCCCACGTAATACGCACTCTGGCCGTAGAGATCGAGAAAGCCCGGCGAGCGGAATGCCGTGCCGTAGCTGGTGCGCAACTTGATTCGTCCCGGCACCGGCAGCCAGGCGGCGGTCGCCCGACCCGTCGTGGCGCGGCCAAAGGTGTCGTGATCGTCGCTGCGCAGGCCCGCCGTGAGGAACACGTTGTCCGCCGGGGTCCATTCATCCTGCGCGAACAAGGCCAACAGGCGCTGGCTCCGATTGATGTCGCCGAAACCATCGTTGCGCGTGTGGCTGCGCTCCGCGGTGAGGCCGGCCGTGAGCCGGTGTCCGCCGCCGGGCGCAACCGTGTTCTGCCAGTCGAGCACGCCGCGGCGGTTGGTCACCACGGTGATCTGCGTCGGCTGGCCAGGGGTGGGATTGTCGGAGACAAAACGCCGGTCCTGGCCGCCGACGGTGATGCGACCCGTCCAGCCCGGGGACACGGTGTAGGCGGCAAATACCGTGGCGAGCTGGTTTTGTTCGCGGTCCTGATTGTCGGGGTCGTTGGTGAAACGATCACCCGGCGAGCCGTACCGGCCGACGAAGCCGCGCCACGTCGCGCCCAGCGCCAGCTGGGCATTCACCCGCCAGTCCAGGCGCAGCGCAAAGCTGGTGTCGGCAAAGGCATTATTGGGCCGCTGGTTGTCCGTGCGCCCGTCCTGCACCCACGCATTGTACGCCCAGGCATTCCGGGTTCCCGCGGCGCTCAGCGTGCCCTGCACGGTGCCGAACGAGCCGCCCTCCACCGCGACGCTCGACGAAGGGGCGCCGTCGCCCGGGCGCATCCGCACGGCCACCACCCCGCCCACCGCCTCGCCGCCGTAGAGCGTGCTTTGGGGCCCGCGCACGATCTCGATGTCGTCGGCGGGCGACACCCCCGCGCCGCCGAGAAACACCGCATAGTCGGTGTTCGCGTCGTTCAACCGCAGCCCGTCCACCAAGAACAACGTCTGGTTGGAGTTCGCGCCGCGCAGGAATAGTGACGTCGACGCGCCGGGAGCGCCGCTGGCGAAAGCCGGCGCGCCCGCGATTTCCCCGATGGCGCCGCCGAGGGAGCCGATCTGCTCCCGCGCCAGTTCCGCGCCGGAAAGGGACTCAACGCTGCTCCCCACCGCGCCGGCTGGCAGGGGGGTGCGCGTGGCTGTGACCACGACCTGGTCGAGCGGCACGGATTCGGGGGTCGCCTGGGCCGCGGCGCGGCCGGCGATAGCGGGCAGCAACGCGAAGGTGGCCGCCAGCGTGACAAGGTTTCGGCGCGCGGGGCGCGCCGTCATATGGGTGTTCATTTCTGCTCTGATTGTTGCCTGGCAAGAGCAGAAACTCGGGAATTGCGGCCGGCCGCCACTGGCTCCGGCCCGGGCACCCGTCACTTCCACTCTCACCCTTCATTGATGCGATGAAGGTTTCCCGCCGTCGCGCGCATCCGCGCCGGCGCAGTGAGCTTCCAGAGCCAGATATTCGGACTCCGCATTTCCCGTCCGCGGCGGCCCGGAACCGATCCGGCACCCACGCGGACTTCCTCGCCCCTCGCCTTCACTGAGGCGGACGCCTCAATTGGCTTTTGCCGTCCGGGGCCTCCCGCCACGTGGCTTGAGCGAACTCAAGCCGCCACGCGGGACGCCCGTCCGTCCGGGGTCTGTGATGCGATACCGCAGCGCTACTGTGGCCGATTCTCACGGCCTTCCCTGCGTCTCTGGAACCGACACAAAGAACGAGGGCGTGATCTGAAGCGTGCGCCGGCGCCGGGGCAAGCGCGTTTTCCCGTCTGCTCCGCGCCGCCTCCCCCCGAGCGGCCCTTTACCCAGGTGACTCAGGACACTGCCAGATTCCACCTGTTAATTCACCGGAAACGGTGGTAAGAGCAGCTATTGCTCTTTCTCAAAAGGAACGACCCATGCAAAAAATCCAGATGGTCGTGATCGATGAACCAAAACCAAACACGAGAACGGTTTTGGTGAGCGGCCGAGATTCGGCGCCCCCCATTACGGGTAATGGAGCCATCACTTATGTCTGCGGAAAATGTTCCTTCCCGATAGTTGAGAACGTCAATTCAGACCAAGTCTTGAACATCGTGTTCAAGTGCCCTTCGTGTGGTGCGTTTAACGATTGGAGTGCATCTTCTTCGGCGCACAACCAGCCGGCAGCGTCTTAAGGGTGCCGGATGCGGGAGAATGATCGTTGGGGGAATACCGCAGGTTCCCGGCGGCAGGACGAATAACGGACTGGATTTGGTTTTCATCAGATTAGGACACGACCGCATTCCGGAGTTGCAATAGTCATATCATCATATCTTGATACGTAGATACAACCCATGCCCACGCCCTCCCCCCTGCCGCCGGATTCGCCTGCAGGCGCCGAATTGCGCCGCCTGTTCGAGCAGCGCATTGCCATTTTGGAGGGCCCCAAGGGCACCATGGCGCAGGCCCAGCAGCTCACCGAGGCTGATTTCCGGGGCGACCGCTTTCGCCACCACCCCAACGATCTCCGGGGCGACAATGACATCCTGTGCCTGACGCAACCTGCTCTCATCGAGGAGTTCCACCGCTCCTTCATCGCGGCAGGCGCCGACATCGTAGCCACCGCGACCTTCAATGGCACGCGCATCTCCCAAGCCGACTACCACACTGAGGCCCACGTGCCGGAGATCAACCGGGCGGCGGCCGAAATCTGCCGGCGCGCCGCGCGCTGGGGCACGGAAAAATTCGGGCGGCGCATCTTCGTCGCCGGCGCCCTCGGCCCCACCAGCCGCACCGCCTCCCTCTCCCCCGACGTCAACCGGCCCGATTTTCGCGCCGTCAGTTTCGATCAGCTCGTCGCGGCCTATTACGAACAAGCCAGGGCCCTCGCCGAGGGCGGCGCCGAGATTCTGCTGCTCGAGACCATCTTCGACACCCTCAACGCCAAGGCGGCGCTCTTTGCCTTCGAGAATCTTTTCGATGAACTGCCGGCCCGCCTGCCGGTGATGATCTCCGTCACCGTGACGGATGCCTCCGGCCGCACGCTCTCCGGCCAGACCGTCGAGGCGTTCTACCACTCGATCAGCCACGCCCGCCCCTTCAGCGTGGGCCTCAACTGCGCCCTCGGCCCCAAGGAGATGCGGCCGTATATTGAGGAGTTGTCCCGCATCGCCAGCTGCTTCGTCACCTGTTACCCGAACGCGGGCCTGCCCAACGCGTTCGGCGGCTACGACGAAACGCCCCGCGCGATGGCCGCGACCCTGGCCGAGTTCGCCACCAACGGGTGGGTCAACCTTCTCGGCGGTTGCTGCGGTTCGACCCCGGCCCACATCAAGGCCATCGCCGAGGCGGTCGCCGGAATGAAGCCGCGCCCCGTCCCGGCGCCGGCCGCCTCCACCCTGCGCCTGAGCGGCCTCGAGCCGCTCGCGGTCGCCTGACGCCGGCCCGCCGAACGTTCGGCCGCCACCATCGTGATGAATCCTCCCCGCCGCCTTCGCGCCGTCCGCTGAAGTCCGTCCGTGAATCAATCCGCCTCCAGTTTCATTGTCATCGGCGAACGCACCAACCTCACCGGCTCGCCGCGGTTCGCCAAGGCCATCAAGGCCGGGGACTGGGAGGCCGCGATCGCCATCGCCCGCCAGCAGGTCGAAAGCGGCGCCAACATCCTCGACGTCAATGTCGACGAGGCGCTGATCGACGGCGAAGCCACGATGACCCGGTTCCTCAATTTCATCGCCGCCGAGCCCGAGATCGCCCGCGTCCCCATCATGCTCGACAGCTCCAAGTGGAGCGTGTTGGAGGC
>CAZAFS010000143.1:0-7345 GCA_964484165.1 uncultured Opitutaceae bacterium
CGGTCGGCGTCGAGCTTCGCCTTCAACCCGGCTTTGCGCACCAGCTGGTAGCCGAGCACGACGTGACCCTGCAGGATGCCCTTCCGGCTGCGCTGGATCGCGAGGGTGCCCTCGTACTCGATGATCTTGCCGACATCGTGCACCAGCACGCCGGCCAGCGCGAGGTCGGGGTCGACCTCCGGATACAACGGCAGCAGCGCCCGGCAGGCGCGCGCCATGTGCACGGTGTGTTCCAGCAACCCGTGCCGGTAGGCGTGGTGCATGGCGATGGCGGCCGGCGCCGTCTTGAAGCTCTCCTCCACCTCGTCGAAAAGCGCCGTCACGGCCTGCGCCAGTTCCGGGTGGTGGATCTCCGCGATGAACCCCAGCACCTCCTCCCAGAGCTTCACCGGATCCTCCGGCGCAGTCTCGACGATGCTCTCCATCACGCCGGGCGCGGCGAGCTGCTCCGGCGTGAGGCGCTCGACCTTGGTCAGGCGCGGGGAGAACCGGTCCTGGTAGTAGTCAGTCCGGCCCTCGACGCGCACGACGGCGCTCTCGGGCAGGTTCTTGAAGAGATCGAACAGCGGATTGTCGCTGAAGCAGGTGCAGGTGAACGAGCCCGTGCGGTCGCCGAGTTCGACCGCGAGGAAGGGGCTGTCGTTCTTCGCCGTCTTGGCGGTCACCTTGCGGACGAGCAGGACGCTGTGGAAGGCGCGCCCGGTGACCTGCTCGAGCGCCTTGAGATCGCGGACGGTGATGCGTGGGGAAGGATCGGACATGGTGGGGAAGGAAGGGAATGGGGGAAATGAGGGAATAAGGGAATGGGGAAGTGAGGGAGTGGGGGAATAAGGGAAAATGAGAATGAGGGCGGGAGGCGGGGGCTCAGGCGTATTTTTTCACGAGTTGGGTGTAGGCGCGGAAGAACGGATGGCGGGCCGATTGCAGCAGGGCGTAGAACACGGTTTCTGCCGGCAGCAGCTCGGCGCCCAGCCGGGCCAGATGGCGCTGCGCCGCCGCGGCATCCTCGGATCGACGGGCTCCCACACAATCAGTCAGCAGCGTCGCCGGCAAGCCGGCGGCCAGGGCGTCGCGCGCAGTCTGGAAGACGCAGACGGGCGTCTCGATGCCGGCCAGAAGAAGATGCGTGGCGCCACTGGCCCGCACCGCCGTCCGGACGGCGTCGTTGGCCAGCGCGGAGAACTCGTCCTTGGCGAACACCGCGGGTTGTTCGACTTGGGCGAGCAGCTCCGGCGCCGTGGGTCCCAGCTTGGCCGGCACCTGTTCCGTGAACAGGATGGGCAGCCCGAGGCCGCGGGCCGCCTCGACGGCAAAGACGCAGCGGCGCAGCACCCGCGCCCCGTCGGCCAGCGCGTTCAGCAACGCGGGCTGCAGGTCGATGACCAGCAGGAGCGGGCGGGCGGGCGGGGCGGACGGGTTCACGGGGAGAAGTATTTCTTCCGGGCCTGCACCTGCACGAACCGTTTTTCGGGCAGAACGTAGGCCGTGAGGTGTCCGCCCATCACGCAGGCGGTGTCGATGCCGACCGACCATTTGAGTTTGTAGATTTCCTCGCGGGGCGTGTGGCCGTAGACCACGAACGGCGGCCCGGTCCAGAGGTCGGCCCAGGCGGGGCCGTCGGGACAATCCGCGCGTTTGCGCGGCTGGCCCTCCCGGTCGATGACCTGCACCCGCGTGACGACCGTCGCCGGCTGCTCCCGCCACGGCTGGCCGGGCACGAAGCCGCCGTGCACGAACACGGTGTCGAACTCCTCCGCGTAATGGGTCAGCACCATGGCCTCCAGGTAGGTCCAGTCCTCCGGCCGCAGACTGGCGAACGTCGCCAGGTCGTCCTCCTTCGCCACCGCGGTATCCTTGGTGATGCGGTAGGTGAGCAGGCGCAGCTCGTGGTTGCCGAGCAGCGTGACGGCGTTGAGGGCGCGGGCGAGATCGAGGACCTTGAGGCTGTCCGGGCCGCGGTTGACGAGATCGCCGAGCAGGATGAAACGGTCGTCCTTGGCCGGGACGAGGCGTTCGAGCAGCTCGGCGAACTCGGCATGGCAGCCGTGGATGTCACCGATCGCGATGAGCCGTCCATTCATGTTCGATGCCGGAGCAGCACCACGGATTGCACGGATGGGCACGGATTCGAATGCCGGCGGGGCAGCGGCTCAGGCGCGAAGCTTGGTTTGCATTTTCCATGCCTTGGCCTGATCCATGTTCCGCAATGATCCGTGTTCATCCGTGTGATCCGTGGTGGCGTTCGTGATCCGCCGGCGGGAATTTGCTAGCGTCGTACGTGCGGCCAAGTAAACACAAAAGCCGATGGAAATGAATCTGCAACCGCTCGCCCCGGCGTCCCGCGCCTCGAGCCGGCCGTTCGCCGACGGCGACCGCGTGCTCAGCTACCTGGTCCGCGGCGCCGCCGGCGAGCTCGTGCGGCACGACGTGCATGCCAGCGAGGAGGCGGAGTTCCACCCGGCGGGCGCGGAGCTGTGCCGATGGGTGCACATTTTCAGGCCGAAGCCGAAAGAGGCGAACCCGGAGCGGACGCTGAAGCTCACGGCGGAGAACCTGTTTCTCACCCTGGCCGATCCGGCCAACGAACCGAATCCGGCGAACACGCCGCTGCTGCAATTCCTCGCGCTGCTGCTCGAACGGAAGCGGCTGCTGCGGCCGCGGGGCCGCACGACGGACGGCGAGCGCAATCTGTTGGAGCATCTGCGCACCCACCAGATGTACGAGATTCCCGTGGGCGATCTCAGCGCCGAGTTCTTCGCGAAGATTCAGGCGCAGCTCGGCGTGCTGGTGGGCGGGAAGAAATCGCAGCCGGAGCCGGCGACGCCGCCCGGCGCCGCGCCGGTCATGCCGCCCAACGCGTGAAACATCGTTCATCGGCGCATGGCGGGGTGGCGGATCAGTGGCGGCCGGACCAGAGGGCCGGCAGGTCCGGTCCGAGTTCGGACGGCGGGCCGCGCAGCGCGCGGTCGAGGTCGGCGTCGGTGAGGTGGTAGACGAGGATGGAATGGCCGATGTTGTCGTCCGGCTCGCGCCGGCGCAGGTAGGCGGTGAGGCGCGCGAAACGCAGCTCGTCGAAATCGTTCACCGTATTCAGCCACTGGCGGGCCGGCCATTGCGCCATCGCCGCGTTGCGCACCGCGGGGTCGTCGGTCAGGAGCGGCGCGACGAGCCGGGCCGCCGCCTGGTAGGCGGCCTCGTAACGCGGGTTCCACGGACCCCACGGGCCCTGCAAGTTGGTCACCGGTTGCAGCATGGTCGCGCTGATCAAAAACGTCCCGCCCGTGAGGCGCAGGGCGGCGGCCCGTCTCACCAGCAGCACGCGCAGGGTGTCGCCTTCCCTGGCCTGACCGACGACGTCGGGATCGTACCCGGGATTCTGGCGCAGCACGCGGGCGAGTTTGGCGTCGGCCCGGACGGTCAGCAACTTGATGAACGGGACGCGGTCAAAGTTGGGGTAGGAGTAGATGGGGAGGGCGGGAATCCGGTAGTACGCCGGACTGGCGGTGCCGAAATAGGAAAGATAAGCCGGCCCGGCCGGCGGGTGCCGCGCGAGGTAGCGTTTCACCCCCGGGAGATCCTGGCCCCAGTCGAGCGAGCTGTCGACCAGGTGCCGGTAGGCCTGGGCGGGGCAGACCAGGCCGTTGAAATAGGCGAGGTAATCGGGAAACCAGCAGCCAGCCTCGAGCGCATACGCGCCGAGCAGCAGCCCCAGCGCCGCGCCGGCGAAACGCCGGCCGCCCTGCAGCCACACCGCTGCCGCGCCACCCAGGATGAAGAGCGGCGGATAAGTGACGAGGATGTGGCGGTGCCCGATGTTGAGGTGGCTGAACATCGCCGCCGCCCAATAAAGGCCGAACAGCGTCCACCACGGAATGGTGTCGTAGGAAAAGACGGAGCGGCCGCGCCGGGAGGCGGCCAGCGCGAAGGCCAGCACCCCGAAGAGCGCGAGCGGCGTCTTGACCAGAAACGTATAGGGGAAAAACCACGGCGAGCCGCGCAGGGAGAACTCGCCGTTGAAGAACGAGGACCGGGTGCGGGAGTAACGCCAGACGTACGCCGTTCCGTACAGGTAGGCTTCGGGCAACACCCGATGCCGGCGCAGAAGATCGACGATTCGCGGGACCAGCGCCGTCGGCGGCGCGGCCAGCGCGGCGTCGAGCCGGCGCCGCTGGTCGGGGGTGAGGACGGTTTCGCGGACGCGGCGCAGCGCCGCCCGCGTGTCCGGCGTCCAGCGGTCCGGGTGCTGATCGGCACGCGCCAGCCATTGCTCCGCCTGCCGGCGGGAAGCGGAATCCAGCTGAAGTTGGGCGAGCAGCTGGCCGGGCGCGGGTTGGTCGAGAACGAATTCCCAGGGGTCATCCTGCCAGGTGTCGCCCGGAAGCGAGGGCGCGAAGGCGGCGTACCGAAAGCCGTAGAAACCCCAGATCACTACGGCCACGATCACCGCGCACACCGCGGCGGCGGCGGCAAAGGCCAGCGCCTGGCCGCCGCGGCCGGTCAGTTCCCGCCGGCAGCCGATTGCCACCGGCAGCGGCCGGTTCGTCCCGAGCCGCGCCACCACCAGCACCAGTGCGACCGGCGCGATCAGCACGGCTGACATCTTGGTGACGAACAACCCTGCCAAAGCGAGCGCGGCGGCCAGCACCCGCCAGACGGTCAGGCGTTGCAGCAGGGCCCACAGGCTCCCGGTGCAGAGGAGAAACATCAGCGCGCAGGCGGTGTCGGCGGTCATCAGCGCGCCGTTGGCCAGGATCGTGGGGTTGAGCGCGCAGAGCAGCAGGGCGACGAGGCCGCCGGCCGGCCCGAAAAGGCGGCGCGCCCAGAACCAGACCAGCGCGGCCAACGCAACGGCGAAAAGCGCGCTCGCGGCGCGGCCGGCCAGGATCATGGCCCCGGCGTCGTTGCCCTGCCGGTAGAGCCACTGGTAGGCCCAGTCCCATTTCTCGGGGGCGCGCCACGCCTCGCCGTCCAGCGGCGGCAATCGGTCGCGACGCCAGGCCAGCGGCAGGCCCATCACCCGCTGGGGCAGGTTGCCGCTCTCCGGATTGAAGCGATAGTCGCCGAACTTCCAGTAGGTGAAGCCGCCGGCGGCATGGCCGCTCTCGTCGAATGTCAGGCTCTTGGTGCGCGTGCCGGCGATGAGCAGAACCCAGAAGGCCGCCAGGACCACGAGGGCGGCGAGGGGGCTGGCGGCGCAGCGCCAGACCGGATTGTCCGGCCGGACCGGCGGCACGGGAGTCGAGGGGCACGGGGTCGGGTCGGGCGGGGCCATCGGACGATGGCACTGATGCTGGGCTTCCCCCGGCGGGGAGCAAGCCAAGCGGGGCCGGCACCGTTCACGTCCGCACGGGAATGCCGCGGCCGGCGAGGTAGGCCTTCACTTGGGCGATGGTGAACGTGCCGAAATGGAAGAGGCTGGCGGCCAGCACGGCGCTGGCGTGACCCTGATCGAGCACCTCGGCGAAATGGCCGAGCTCGCCCGCGCCGCCCGAGGCGATGACCGGCACCACCACGGCGTCGGCCACGCGGCGGGTGAGTTCGAGGTCGTAGCCGGCCTGGGTGCCGTCGCGGTCCATCGAAGTGAGCAGGATTTCGCCGGCGCCCAGCGCGACCGCCTGTTTCGCCCAGCCCACGGCGTCCAGCTCGGTCGGATGGCGGCCGCCGTGCGTGAAGACCCGCCAGCGGGGCTCCGGGCCCGGATCGCGTTTGGCGTCGATGGCGACGACGATGCACTGGTTGCCGAACCGGCGCGCCGCCTGGCGCACGAGCTCCGGCTCCCGGATGGCCGCGGTGTTGAGGCTGACCTTGTCGGCCCCGGCGTTGAGCATGGAGCGGATGTCGTCCACGGAGCGCAGCCCGCCGCCGACCGTGAGCGGCATGAAGCACTGGTCGGCGGTGGCGGCCACCACGTCGCGCATGATGCCGCGATTGTCGCTGGAGGCGGTGATATCGAGGAATGTCAGCTCGTCGGCGCCCTGTTCGTCATAGGCCTTGGCGCAGGCCACCGGGTCGCCGGCGTCGCGCAGTTTCTGGAACTTGACGCCCTTGACCACGCGGCCGGCGGTGACGTCGAGGCAGGGGATGATGCGGCGGCTCAGCATGGCGTGGCGGCCTAAAGTTTTGAGTTTTGGGTTTTGAGTTTTGGGTTCGCCCGAGCGGCCACCGTGTCGAACTTGTACCCCGTAATCGTGGTTTGGCGAAGGTAACTTATGAAGCCGCCAATCAAGCGTGAAGCATTATCACCGAGGGCATAAGCGTGGTCAAATTGCTCTCGGGTGATATACCCTTCATCCAACGCGACATAAAGCTGATCCTTGGTTTCGCCGGCAGATCCCTTGGCTTGGGCTAGAAACTGAATGAGCTCCCGGTTGCCACCGCGTTCAAATCCTTCGGCAATGTTCGAGCCGATGGAGATGGCCGCCCGGCGAATTTGGCCAACCAGCGCAAAGTCGCGCGAGAACTCGTGCAGGTGACTGAGCCGATAGACGGCGCGGCGGAACGTACGTGCGGTCTGCCAACACTCCAAGTCTTCGAATCTTTCGATTTTGGCCATGAGTGCAGGCTGGAGTCACTCAACCCAAAACTCAAAACCCAAAACTCAAAACCACGACGCGCGCGTGTCAGGTCTCGACGAGCGTGACTTCGGGATCGAATTCGACGGCCAGCCGGTAGACGCTGCCCGGCCGCATGACCAGCGGGTGGTCGCGGCGCAGGACCTGGACGTAGTGGATCTTGCCGTAGTTGGTGCGGTAGGCGGGGTCGTTGCTCACCACCTCCGTCTCCTGCCACGCCGCCTGGAAATCGTTCTTCACCACGGTGCAGCGATGGCCCTGCGGGCCGAGCGCCGGCGAGTTGCCCAGACGGTAGCGCGAATGCGGCGCGCCGATGCAGACGGCGTAACGGAAGTTGTCCAGCGTGACCGGCTGCTTGACGGAGTAGGCGAACTCGCAGCTGACCTTCGAGCCGGTGAACGTCCACTGCACCTTGGCCGAGCCGAGCCCGCGCACGAGCTCCTCCCGGATGTTGATCAACTCGGGCTGCTCGTAGCGGAAATAAAAGCTATTGCGCAGGCCCAGGCCGGTGACGCAGCGCTGGCCGTAGAAAGCGGGAATGGTGACCTGCTCGCCAAACGTCAGCTCGGGAATCAGGACGGGCAGGTAGTGGTTGTTCGGCCAGTCGAAGATGCCGGGGCAGTGCGGAAAGGGCAGCGAGTCCGACCCCAGCGAGTTGCCGGCGCTCACCAGCGGCAGGGCGACGTGCAGGCCGCTCTCGGCGTCGCGGTAAAGGAACAGGCCCTGCTCCTTGCGGTTGGACTTGTCGTAGATGACGAAGCGGCCGCTGGTCC
>CAZAFS010000144.1:0-7342 GCA_964484165.1 uncultured Opitutaceae bacterium
CGAGCATGACGGCGAGGTTGAGGTTCATGGCCAGCTTGAGCGCCGCGGCCTTCCGGGGCTCGGCGGCGATGACGACCCGGATCTCCGACACGAGCTGGAGCAGCGGCTCGACCGCGGCGATCAGGTCCGCCGGCCCGCCGAGGTAATACACCGTCTTGCGTTGTTCGGCCGCCGGCTTGCTGCCGGTGAAGGGCGCCTCGAGGTAGCGGGCGCCGCGCTCCTCGACCTCGGCGCGGAACCGCTCGCTGCTCTCCGGATCGATGGTGGAGGACTGGATGACGACCTTGCCCGGGCCCAGTTGCGGCAGGATGCGGTTGAGCACGCTCTGCACCGCGGGCGGGTCGGCCACCACGATCTGGATGGCGTCGGCCGCGGCGGCAACCGCCTCCGGCGTGTCCTTCCACTGGGGCAGAGCCGGCCGGGGCGTGCGGTTCCAGCAGCCCGCGAGCACGCCCGCCGCCGCGTAATGTTTCGCCCACGTCCCGCCGATGATGCCCAGTCCGATGACGCCGATGGTTTTCATGGTCGGACACTACGAAACACACGAACGCCGCGATGGAAAGCCTGCAGCGTCGTTTCAGATCCGTCGCGCCCGGCCCGCCGGCGGGCTCAAGCCAGAATCTCCAGCAGCCGTGTGAAGAGGCGGTCGACCTTCTCCTGGTTGACTTTCACGAGGTCCTTGAACTTGGCGAAGTCAATCTCGGTGCCCTCGAGGCCGTTGGCGTAGTTGTCGACGAGGGCCAGGCTGTTGTAGCGCAGGCCGGCCTCGACGCACAGGTCGGCCTCGTGCGCCGCGGTCATGCCGATGACGTCGCCCCACGCTTGCACGATCCGCACCTCGGCCTTGGTTTCGAACCGCGGTCCGCGCATCTGCACGTAGATCTTGCCCGGGTGAATCTTGAACTCCGGCGCCAGTTTTTCGACGAGCAGCGGGATGAGGTTGTTGGCGATGCCGGGCGCGCCGCCTTTCAATTCCGTGTCGAAAAACGTCGCCGGCCCCTGCTGCAGGCAGACGTAATCGCCGCACGAGACCAGGGTGCCGGGCGGCAGGTCCGGTTGGAGGGAGCCGACCGAGTTGAGGGACAGCACGTCGCGGTACCCGAGGTCGGCGAGCGCCCGGATGTTGGCGCGGTGGTTGATGGCGTGTGGCGGCAAGGGGACCCCGTCGCCATGCCGGTTGATCAGTACGAAGTCGCCGCGCCGCCGGTAGGTGACGGGGCCGTGGCGCGTCTCGATGGTGCGGACCTCCCAGGCCGCGAACCGGCTGCTGTGGAGGATGCTCGTGCCGCTGAGGAACGCGACTTTCATGCCGGCAACTACGCCGCCGCTGGCGCGCAGTGGCAACCGCTTTCCGGCACCGCATCGCGCTTGCGCCAGCGGCGCGTGCGACTCTAACCTGCTTCGCCCTTCCGTTTTTGACCCTGGGCCTTCGATCTTCGCCCCTGCCCGCCATGCCTCTAACGTTCGACCTCCCGCTGTCCGAACTCCAAAAGTATCAGGGCCGCAATCCGCGGCCGGCTGATTTCGACGCCTACTGGGACGAGGCGCTGCGCGAGATGCGCGCCGCCGATCCGCAGGTGGAACTGCGCCCGAGCCCGACGCTGAGCACCCGCCAGGCCGCCTGCTTCGACCTTTTCTTCACCGGCGTGGGCGGCGCCCGGGTGCACGCCAAGTACCTGCGCCCCGCCGCCGCCGGCCGGCATCCCGCCGTGCTCCAGTTCCATGGGTACAGCGTCAGCAGCGGGGACTGGATGGACAAGCTGGCCTACGCGGCCGAAGGCTTCTGCGTGGCCGCGCTCGATTGCCGCGGCCAGGGCGGCCTGTCGGAGGACGTCGGCGGCGTGAAAGGCAACACGCTGCGCGGGCAGATCATCCGGGGCCTCGACGATCCCGATCCGAAAAAACTCCTGTTCCGCCAGATCTTCCTCGATGCCGCCCAGCTCGCGCGGATCGTGCTAAGCCTCCCGGAGGTGGACCCGGCCCGGCTGGGCGCGATGGGCGGCTCGCAGGGCGGCGCGCTGACCCTGGCCTGCGCCGCGCTCGAACCCCGGGTGCGGCTGGCCGCGCCGGTTTATCCGTTCCTATGCGACTACCAGCGCGTGTGGGAGATCGACCAGGCCAAGGACGCGTACGACGAACTGCGGACCTATTTCCGGCTCTTCGACCCGCGGCACGAGCGGGAGGGGGAAGTGTTCACCAAGCTCGGCTACATCGACGTCCAGCACCAGGCCCCGCGCATCAAGGCCGAGGTGCTCATGTTCACGGGTCTGATGGACACGATCTGCCCGCCCTCGACGCAGTTCGCCGCCTACAACAAGCTCACCGCCGCGCGCAACATCGTGCTCTACCCGGATTACGGGCACGAATACCTGCCGGGCGCGAACGACCGCATCTTCAACTTCATGACGCGGCTGCGCGACTGACGGCGCCGCGGCAAATCCGCCTCAGCCGACCCAGGAAATCCGCTGGATCCGGCGGGCCAGTTCCACATCGCCCGCGGTGACTTTGTCGCCGGCGGAATGCGTCGTCAGGCGCACGGTCACCCGTTGGTAGACGTTCGTCCAGTCCGGGTGATGATCCAGCGCCTCCGCCTCGAACGCCACGCGGGTCATGAATGAAAACGCCTCCCGAAACCCGCCGAAGGTGAAGGTCTTGACCAGCGCGTTCCTTTTGTGCGCCCACCCCGGCAGGGCGCCGAGCGCCGACCGAATCTTCGCGGGAGTCAACGGTGTCGCCATGAGGGACGATGAACCGGTCATTCCCCTTGTCAAACGACCGGGCCGCTTCATAAAGAGCCGGGAGTCCCGTATGCCGCCGGCCCACGCCAACATCCCCAACCACGTCGCCATCATCATGGACGGCAACGGCCGCTGGGCGAAGCAGCGCGGGTTGCCGCGGATCGAGGGCCACCGCCGGGGGGTGGCGGCGGCGCGGACGATCATCGATGCGGCGCGCGCCCTGGGCATCCGCTACCTCACGCTTTACGCGTTCTCCGCCGAAAACTGGCAGCGCCCGCCGGACGAGGTCTCGGCGCTCATGGGCCTGCTGGAATACTTTCTGCGGCGCGAGACCAAGGTGCTGGTGAAAAACCGCATCCGCCTGCACACGATCGGCCAGATCGAGGCGCTGCCGGCCGGGCCCCAGAGGGAGCTCAAGCACGCGCTCGCGGCCACCCGCGGATTCACCGACTGGCATCTCGTGCTCGCCCTCAACTACGGTGCGCGCACCGAGGTGGTCGACGCCGCCCGCGCCTATGCGACCGCCGTGGCCGCGGGACGCGAGCGCCTGGAGGACGCCTCCTGGTCGACCTTCAGCCGCTATCTGTACACCGCCGACCTGCCCGACCCCGACCTGCTCATCCGCACCTCCGGCGAAACCCGCGTCAGCAATTTCCTGCTCATGCAATGCGCCTACGCGGAGATGATCTTTTCGCCCGTGCTGTGGCCGGATTTCTCCCGGGCCGAGCTCGCGGCCGCGGTGGAGGAATACCAGCGCCGGGAACGCCGCTTCGGCCTCACCGGCGAGCAGCTGCAGGCGGGCGCCACGCCCGCCGTGCCCGCCTAACCCGCCGACGCCCTCCCGCCGTGGCCAAACGGACGTTCAGCTTTGTCATCCTGTGGAGCCTGGTCCTCCTCTGCCTGCGCTATTTCGGCGCGACGGGCGCCGTGTGGCTCATCACCGCCATCAGCGTGCTCACCCTCCGCGAATTCTACGCGATGGTCGGACGCATGGGATTTCGTCCCTTCCGCGGTCTTGGCCTGGTCCTGGGCGCGGCCATCACGCTGGCGCCCCGCTACTTCGAACCGGCCCTCAGCGGGGCGGATCTGCTGGCGCTGGGCGTGATCGCGGCGGCAGTGCGCCTCCTCGGCGAGCGGTCGCCGGCGGAGCGGGTGGAAACGCTGGCCGGGACGATCCTCGGCCTGGTCTACGTGCCGTTCATGCTGCAGTTCCTCGTGCGCGTCTTGCTCATCGCCGCACCGCACCCCCACACCGGAATCGTGCTCGGTCTCTGGCTCATCGCGGTGACAAAATTCTGCGACTCCGGCGCGCTGCTGACGGGCCTGGCGATCGGCCGCCACAAGCTGGCGCCGGAAATCAGCCCGAAGAAAACGTGGGAGGGGGTGGCGGGCGGCCTGCTGGTCGCCGTGGCAGTGGGCGCCGCGCTGGCCTGGGGTTGCCGCGCGTGGCTGCCCGCGAGTTTCACCCCGCTGTTCGCCGCCGCGCTGGCGGTTCCGCTGGCGGCGGCCGGCATCATCTCGGATCTCATCGAATCGATCATCAAACGCCGGGCCGACATCAAGGATGCCGGCCACACCATCCCCGGCATCGGCGGGGTGTTTGACCTGTCCGACAGCCTGATCCTGGCGGCGCCCATCGGCTGGATGGTGTTTCACTTGCTCTAGCCCCCGGCGCGTGCCGCAATGGCGGCCCCCGCCTGCCGGCGGGAGGCGAAGGCGGGAATCCCGAACGTGTCCACTCCTTCCATCAAAAAACGCCTCGTGCTGCTCGGGGCCACCGGCTCCATCGGCGAGAACACCCTGCGCGTGGTCGCCGCGCACCGCGACCGGCTGGAACTGGTCGGCATCGCGGCGCGCGCCAACCACCGGCGGCTGGCGGAGATCGCGCGGCAATTCGGCGTCCGGCAGGTCGGCCTGTTCGACAACGGCGCGCTGGCCGAGGCCCGCGCCGGCGCCGCGGCGTTTCCCGCCGGCACGACGCTGCACGGCGGCCTGGCCGGTCTGATCGAACTCGCGCAACTGCCGGAAGCCGATCTGGTGCTGATCGCCGTTGTGGGCACCACCGGCCTGCGGCCCGCCCTGGCCGCGCTCGCCGCCCGGAAGCACCTCGCCCTCGCGTCCAAGGAGATCCTGGTGCTGGCCGGCCGGTTCGTGATGGAGGCCGCGCGAACGAGCGGCGTGCGGCTGCTGCCGGTCGACAGCGAGCACAACGCGGTATTCCAGTGTCTGGAAGGCCGCGCGCATGCGGCTGTGCGGCGGATCGTGCTCACCGCTTCCGGCGGCGCATTCCGCGACCTCCCCGCCGCGGCGCTCGCCCGCGTGACTCCCGCCGACGCTCTCAAGCATCCCAACTGGGCCATGGGGCCGAAGATCACCGTTGATTCCGCCACGCTGGCCAACAAGGGACTCGAGCTGATGGAGGCGCAGTGGCTGTTCGGCCTGCGACCGGACCAGTGCGACGCGGTGCTGCATCCCCAGAGCATCGTGCACTGCCTGGTCGAGTTCGTCGACGGCGCCATGCTCGCCCAGCTGGCGCCGCCCTCGATGACGTTTCCCATTCAGCACGCCCTGCTCTACCCGGACCGCGCGCCGGGCGTCGACACGAGCCTCGATCTGCAAAAGCTGCTCACCCTCGAGTTCCGGCCCGTGGATGAGACGCGTTATCCCTGTCTGCGGCTGGCGCGGGCGGCCATGGCCGCCGGCGGCGTGGCGCCGGCGGTTTACAACGCGGCCAACGAGATCGCGGTGAACGCGTTTCTCGCCCGCCAGCTGCCGTTTCTTGCTATTCCCGAGGTCATCGACAAGAGTCTGCAGTCCAGCGCCAATTTTGAACCCGCCGATCTCGATGCTGTCCTGGAAGCTGATGCCGCCGCCCGCCGCGCCGCCGAGGCGATAGTCGCCGGCCACAAATCCTGATCCAGCCTGTGCCTTCCGCCCTGCTCCAGTCCATCGCCTCGGACCTGTGGTCGATCTTCCTGATCATCCTGTTCTTCGGGGGTTCCATCTTCGTGCACGAACTCGGGCACTTTCTGGTCGCCCGGCGCCGGGGTGTGCACGTGGACCGGTTCTCCATCGGTTTCGGGCCCAAGCTCGTCTCCTGGACCGACCGGGACGGCGTGGAGTACCGCCTGTCCTGGCTGCCGCTCGGCGGTTACGTCGCGCTGCCGCAGCTGGCCGACCTCGGGGCCATCGAGGGCGAGTCGGAGGTCGACGTGAAGACGCTGCCGCCGCTCAGTTACACCACCAAGATGCTGGTGTTTGTCGCCGGCGCGGTGTGCAACATGCTCTTTGCCTTCTTGCTCGCCTGCGTCGTGTGGCTCGTCGGCCAGCCCACCAGCGCCGAGCTCAATACGACCAAGATCGGCATCGTACTGCCGACCATCACGCTGCCCGACGGCACGAGCGTGCCCAGTCCGGCGTTTGAAGCCGGATTCCAGGCCGGCGACATCATCCGTGCCATCAACGGCCAGAACGTGGCGAACTGGCCCGACCTGCAGCAGACCCTGTTTGCCAGCGCCGGACGCGCAGCCGACGGCCGGCCCAAGGCGGTGTTCACCGTCGAGCGCGACGGCCGGACCCTGGATCTCACCGTCTATCCCCGCCTCGCCGGTGAGGAGCACATGCGCCGCATCGGCATCTCCCCGGCCGAGGAATTCATCGTCGATGCGGTGACGCCCGGGTCGCCGGCGGCCCGCGCCGGCCTCCAGCTTGACGACCGGATCCTCGCCCTCGACGGCCGGCCGGTGCTGTACTCGACCACGTTCGCGGATTATCTGCGCAAGAACGTCGCCCGGACGATGGCGCTCACGGTGCTCCGCTCCGGCCGGGAGGTCACGCTCACCCTGCCGCCCCGGCCCGGTGCCAAGCATCCCGCCGACCTCGGTCTCACCTTCAAGTCGAGCTTCGAACTCGTCTATCCCGACCCTTTCAGCCAGATCCAGGACAACGTGGTCATGACCTTCCGCGTGCTGGCCGGACTGATCAACCCCCAGTCCGATCTCGACGTCTCCAAGCTCAGCGGGCCGGTGGGCATCGTGCGCGTGTTCCACGCCACGGCGCAAAGCGACATCCGCCTTGTGCTGTGGTTCACGATCCTGGTGAACGTCAACCTCGCCATCTTCAACCTGCTGCCCATCCCGGTGCTGGACGGCGGCCACATGCTCTTCGCCACGATCGGGCGGCTGCGCGGACGCGCGCTGCCGGCGGGCTTCATCATGACCACGCAGAGCGTCTTCATCGTGCTGCTCTTTTCGCTTTTCCTCTACGTCAGCTTCTTTGACGTGCGCCGCCTTGTGCGTGACGCGCGGTCCGACGAGGCGGACGTCCAGGCGCCGGCCGTGAAGTCGGAGGCCACCCCCACCGCCCCGTAGCGACGCCGCCCGTCCCGGCTCCGCCGCGGATCGCCATGGCCTACTGCGCCTCCCGTTTTCGAACCATCCGCCGCCGCACCGTCGAGGTGAAGGTGGGCGCCGTCGGCGTCGGCGGCGCGAATCCGATCCGGCTGCAATCGATGACCACCAGCGACACGCAGGACGTGGCCGCCACGGTGCGGCAGTGCATCGCCCTGGCCGAGGTCGGCTGCGAGATCGTGCGGGTCACCGCGC
>CAZAFS010000145.1:0-3597 GCA_964484165.1 uncultured Opitutaceae bacterium
CAGCCTCCGCAGCCGGCGCACGGGCCGCGAGTGGTGCTGGCACCAACCGCGTTCCGACTGGCTGTGGGCCAACCAGGCGTATGACGATTTCGGCGCAAGTCCGCAGGCCGGAATCGACGAGTGTGTGCCTTCGGTCGCGCGGTGCGAATGGCGCGGTCGCTCCATCCCCGATCACGGGGAAGTGTGGTTCCAAAATTGGAAACTCGATCCCGGCGAACTCGCCGCCGGGCGGCTCCACGCGGTGGTGCGGCTGCCGATCTCGCCCTTGGTCTTCACCCGCACCATCCGGGCCGGGGCCAGTGACACGTTCGTTTTCGAATATGCGCTCACCAACACCGGCGGCGCCACGGAGGCCTTCCTCTGGTCGCTCCATCCGCTTTTCAACATTTGCCCGGGAGACCGGCTGGAATTGCCGGCCGGGGTGCGCAGTCTGCATCTCAACGGCGGACTGGGCGTGCCGATTGCCTTCGGCGACACGTGGGCCTATCCGGAGCCGTTTCCCGGCGTGCGGCTGGACCGCCTGGAGGTGCCGGGCGCGCCGCCCGGCTGCGTGAAGGGATTTGCCGGCCCGCTGCCGGAAGGCCGGGCCGCGCTGGTCAATGACGCCAGCGGCGACCGTCTGGAATTGCGCTGGGATGCGGCCATCACCCCGTATTGCGGCCTCTGGCTCAATCGCGGCCATGCCGGGTTCCATCACGTGGCGCTGGAACCGACCAACGGCGCGCCCGACTCGCTGGCCGATGCCGTCGGGCGGTGGAAACAGCATGGCGCGGTGGACGCGGGCGGCACCGTGAGGTGGGCGGTGTCCTGGCAGGTGACTTGAACCGATGGCGAACGTCGCAGCGTCGCGACGTCACCGGCCCGGAAAATTCAGGCGCACGGCATAGAGCGAACTGCGGGCGGCGATGAACAGCGTCCGCTGGTCGCCGCCGCCGAACACGAGCGCACTGGGCCGCTCGGGCACCTCGATTGAATCAATCAGTTTGCCGGTGGAATCGTAGACAAAGATCTGACCGGCGGCGACGTAGACGTTGCCCTGCGCGTCGACCGCGACGCCGGCCTCGCCTTCCTCGGCGAAAAGCTGCGGGTCGGCGAGCGAGCCGTCGGGCCGGACGGTGAAGCGCCAGGTTTTCTGGCCAAATTCGTCGGCGACGTAGAACGGGCGCCCCGGATCGGCGCGAACGAACTGGTACGCCCGGACCAGGTCGACCGTGCCCGCCTGCCACCAGGGACGGCCGGGTCGGCCGAGATCTTTGAACGCCGCGGGCGCGGGGAGGATAGTCGTGCCGTCGGGCGACAGGTAGTGGAGCGGCTCGGTCCGGGTGTTGACGGCGATGAAATCATGAGCATCGCGCCATCGGTTGGCCGGCAGGACCGGCACGAATCCCGGACGCGGACTGGCGGCCACCGGTTCGATCACCTGGATCCCGTCCCCGCGACTGTCGGGACGGAACGTGCAAACCTCCCCGGTACGAGACACGACGAGAAGATTGCCGGCCTGATCGAAGGCCAGCCCGACCGGCTGGAGCGGACTGTCGCGGACGAGGGTGAGTTCCCGGCTCTCCGGCGACCACCGATAGATGCGCTGCCACGCGGCATCGATGAAGTAGACATTGCCCGCGGCGTCGACGGCGGCCCCGTCGATGTTGGTAAAGCCGCCGGCGACCTTCTCCAGCCGGGCGCCTGGCGCGAGGACCGGGGAGCGGTGCGCGGGCGGGGGGAGGGGCGCGGCGCCGGAGAGGTCGAGCCAGGCGATTTCGCGCGAACGGATTTGCGCATCATGCGTCTGGTCGAAGAGGGTGTTGTCAAAGCTGAGCTTTCCCGGACTGTAGACGTGCAGGCCGCGGAAATGGAGGTCGTGGGAACGGGTCACCCGCACCGCGCAGGGGAAGGGGACTTCGGTGGTCACCCGGTAGAGGAAGAGGTTGGCAAAGGTGACGTTGCTCGAACCGTCGATCTCCACCGGCAGCGCCTGGGGACTCTCGCCCTGTTCCTCCTCGGTCTGGAGCGCATAGATCTGCCAGTTGGACACGTTGCGCAGGATCAGCTCGCTGCGGACGTGATGTTCGATGGACATGGCGTAGATGCGGCCCTCGGTCGAGGTGTCCGAGATGTAGGTGCCGGCCTGGGCGAAGGTGTTGGGCGTCCAGATGTCCTTGAACGTGCCCCCGCCGCCGGCGGTGATCCAGAGACTCCAATACTGCGAATCCCAACGCTGCCGGGGATCCGCGGGCCCCGTGCGATTGTTGTTGTAGACCGGCACCGCCGAACCGTCGGCGTGGTAGGTGCCATGGCCGCCGAGGAAGCGCACGTCGTTCATCAGCGAGTCCTTTCCGGCCATCCATTTGGCGGCGACGGCACGATTATTCATGCCGGTGTCCAGGCCGATGCCGGTGACGATATTATGCCCCCCCTGCGGGGTCTCGAGCAGGGCCTTGGGCGGACCGAGGCCCTGGAACGGCGGGCGACTGGAGCGCCACTGGTCCGGTCCGCGGGAGGGCGGCGCCGGGGCGGGCACGGTGGCGTCGGCACCGAGAAACGCCGGCGCGTAGTCCGGCAGCACCAGCTGGGTGGTGATCGGATCGAGCCCGATCAACACGGTGTCGGGTTGGAGCACGATGGTGTCGGTCACGCGATACCGTCCGGTCGGCAGATAAATCGCGCGATGCCGGGCGATCGCGGCTTGGAGGACCGCGGTGTCGTCGGTGACACCGTCGCCTTTGGCCCCGAGCGCATGAAGATTGACCCAGGTGTCCACAGGGGGGAGCGCCGGAAGGTCCGACGGCACGGGTGGCGGCGCGGCGGCGAGCACGGCGATTTCGCAAGTGGTCTTGATCTCGGGCGTGTGGCCGAGATCGGCGATGTGCAGGCCGTGGCAGAATTCGCTGACCTGGTAAATGGCGCCCGGGCCGGCAATCTCCCGGCCGCTTTCGCGGAAGCGCGCCAGCACGGGCACACGTTCGCAGATCACGTTCTGCAGGTTGATCTGGGTGCGGGCATTCTCCGCGTCGCTGATGACCACGGCGGGGCCCGTGAGGTCCGCCAGGCCGCAGTCCTTCATCCAGAGCTCCTCGCTGCGATTCTCGCGGACGAGGACGGCGGTCGGCAGGCGCCGGAATTGGACGCGCACCAGCGTGAGGCCGCCCTCCTCGGTTTCAAACGCGGCCCGCCGCTGACCTTCAAAGGTCGAATCGATCAACAGGAACGGCCAGCTCGGCGAGGGCTTGTGGTTGCGAATGCCGTACTCGCCACCGAAGAAATGCAGATCCTCGCACTCATTGCCGATCTCCTCAATGCCGGCCAGACCCGAACCGATCCGAAAATCCATGTGGGCGAGGAAACAATGCTGGGCGACGTGGAAACGGACGCCAATCGCGGCGGGATTGCCCTCGCCGATCTCGAGGTCGAGGTTGCTCATCCCGCTGTAGAACGTGCCGGGATTCGCGTCGCGGATGGGCTGGCCCGGGGCGGGCCGGTCCGAGACGAAATGGACCAGGTACCGTCCGTCGCCCGTTTGAAACCCGGGGGTGTTCGGGCCGAGGACAAACACCGGGCGCCGGGCGCCATAGCCGATCAGGCGGATGCCGTTCCAAACAT
>CAZAFS010000145.1:3697-7318 GCA_964484165.1 uncultured Opitutaceae bacterium
TCCTGCACCGCGAGCAGGAGCTTGGCCACCATGTGCCAGTAGATGCAGCCCAGACCCTCATAGCCGAACATCGACCCGCTGCGGCCGGTGAAAGCGCGGTGGTTGAAAACCTGCTCGTAGATCGCATTGACCTGGGGGCCGTGGATCCGCACCGGCTCCGCCCAGCGGCGGTCGGCCGCCAGGAGCTGCAGCCGCTCCTCCAGGGCGGCGCCGTTGACGAGATCGGGATGAAAGCGATGCCGGCCGTCGACATCGCACAGCACCAGGCGGTTGTCACCGGCGGCACACAGCTGTTGGAGCAGGGGGCACGTCTCGACGACGGCCGCGGGGATGATATTGCGCTCGAGGAAGTCGGGTGTCCGGCGGTCCGGATAGAGCAGATAACTGTGTTGCTCGGAGCGGTACAGCGGGCTGTGCCGCAGGGCCGTCATGAGGCCGACGGCCTCGTCAGCCCCGAGCAAGCCGGAGCTCAACACGGCCACCTGGCCTTCGAGCATCGGGGCCAGGCGGTGCAGCTTCAGGCCGGCCGGCTGCTCGGTGAACTCGAGCACGTTGTAGGCGTGATACAACCCGTCCGGCCGGAGATTAAGACGGATGGTATGGTCGGTGAACGCCAGGGCGCGCTGGAGCAGGCGGAGCACGTCGGCGGGCGGGACCGGCGCGGTGGCCCCGAGGCCGTTGCGGTAGACGTTCGTCCGATAGTCGGAACCCGCGCTGGCGAGCAGGTCGAGCAAGGCGCGCCGGTCCCCGTCGCCAATGGCCGGCTGGGCGGGCAGGTGCCCGTAGGCGTCGAGCGCGGCGGACACCCGCGACAACAAGGTTCCCACCGCGCCGGAGACGGGCACCGGCTCGCGGCCGAGCGCCGGCAGCAGGGTTTGCAGACAGGCGACCAACAGGCGGCGCAGGTGGCACAGCGTGACCATCGACACCCCGAAGCCCACCAGCGCGTTGTTGGCATCATTCCACTCGGGGCGCTGGGTGTTCATCCAGATGCCGCCCCCGGGCACGAAGTTGGTCAGGCGGGTGAGAATGAGAACCAGGAGTTTTTCCGTGAGATTGACGTGCAGCACCCGTTGGTCGGGCCCGAGGACAAAGCGCGCATCCGCACCGAACCCGGCGGCGAGCCGTTCGATCGCCTCATGGCGGGCGACGTTGAACTCAAGGGTGACCTGCGGGTTTTGCCGGATGGCGGCGTAGTCGAAGATGCGATAAGGCACGTTGGCGTAGCTGAAGAGGTCGCGCCGCAGCCACGCCGTGAGGCACCCCGGATGGAAGCGGCCGGACCATTCCAGCAGCCGCAGCAGGTAGACGACCTGATGATCCCCCCAATAGCCAATCGTGGCCCAGGGATTGTCGTGGTCCGGCACCTCCCACTCGATGCCGGCGTGCGACACCCGGTAGGGATTGTAGCCATCGACGGTGGAGGCGTTGACAAACTTGGCGATGATGCTTTCGAGAAACTCCGGGAAGCTGAGGCAGAGCGCCTCCCAATTCTGGAAGATGTCGCGCCAGTTGCCCTCGTAGTTAAGCACGCGCTCATCGTGCTCGTCGCGCACGCGGATGCGGAAACGATTCCACGGCCGGCTCGGATCGCCGTGGCGCCGGCTGAAGGTGAGCGGCAGGAATTCGAGCGCCAGGCGTTCGAGATCGCGGTCACCGCGGGCGGCGATGAGGGCGAGGAATTCGGCCCGGGGCAGCGTGCCGGGCAGTCCGGCCAGGAATTCCGCGTGCTGGGCCGCGACCGGGCGGTTCCGCGCGCGCACGAAGGTGGCGAAACCCCGCCCCGGCAGCTGGTGCCCGTCGACGAAAATGCCGCCGCGCATGATATTGAACAGGACGTTGGCAAAATGGTGCGCCGTGGTCGTCTCCATGCCTCCGACCTGGAGGCCGTCGGCGGAGCCCACCAGCGTTCGCAGCGCTTGCGTGGAGGCGTCGACCGCCGTCAGCACCGCCGCGGTGAGACCGCCGGCGGCCAGCGCCCGCCGCCGCTCCGCGACGACGGCCTGGGTGACACCGGTGTCGGCCACCACCACCCATCGTTGGGTCGCTTGCGACGCCAACGAAAACGTGGACGACACGGCATAAACGGAGCGCACCCCGCGCCGGCGCGTTTCCGAGACCGGCTTTCCCCCGTTGCCAAACGCATCCAACTGGGCATCGGACAGCAGGATTTCAGCTTGCGGCAGGCCTTCGGACCATACCGTGCTCGCCCGCAGGGATTCCATGGGAATCGCGCGGTCAATGATTCCGGCCGCCAAGGCATAGACCGCGAGGGACGTTCCCGACAGCACCTCGGCGGTTTTATAGGCATCCGCGAGACAACTGCTCTCACACTGCAGCCGGTAGGGGATGCCGGGAGGAAGCAGGTTGCGCAGCCCATCAATCACGCGGACCAGGATCCGCCGGCTCCCGAGGTTTTCCAGTTCACAGGTGCGCACCAGGCCGTGGGCTTCGGCGGTGGACCAGCCGTAGCGGAAGGCGAGGCCGAGCGGGCGATGGATTTCCTCGAACCAGACCCGGTCGCCCTCGATGCTCTTATAGATATGGCGGGTGATCTCGTGCAGGCGCGACGGGTGGGAAGCGAACGGTTCCCAGAGGGTCTTCCCGGCGTCCGATTCAACCCAGAGGGCGGTGAACGGGCCGGTGATTCCGGCACTATCGTAGACGCGGTCGACGGTCTGGTAGGGGAAAAGCGCGTGCTCCGCGTCGACCCGGCCGGCGGTGACACCGCCGTTGCTCGCCACAAACAGCCAGAGGTCCGACGGGCTGACGACGTTCATGAAGAACGGCGGAATCCGGTCGCAATTGGTGATGCGATAATAGCGGCCCCCAAAGGCATTCACAAAGGATCCCGCGATCCGGGAGTGTCCAGAAAGGTGGGGAGGGGCTGGCTTCATGGCGGTAACTTAAGCCGCGGACAACGCCTGCCGGGCGGTGCCGCGGCCAATGCGGGATAATGGATTCAGGCGATCCCCTGAGGACGTCCGGCCTTCATCAAAGACGGCCCCGGTCAGACAACGAGGGGCGGGAGGCATTCCCGATGCGGGGCACTCGCCGAGGGCGGGGGAGGAAGGAAGAACGATTCGCCGGCAAGGAACGTGGGGGGGAACAGGGGGCGCATTTTCCAGAGGACGGACATGGGGGTACCGGGTCCCTTCAGGGCCGCGGCGGTGCCGCCACGGTGGCCCCTTCGACAAAGCGCGGTTCGACGAGAATCTTCCGCCGGGGCGAGGAAGGATGAAGGATGCGGCCCATCAGCCGCGAAAGGGCGGAGGAGCCGATCTCCTCATGCGGCACCTGCAGCGAAGTCGCCCGGGGAAGCGGCGGCGGCGGTTCCAGGCCGTCGAAGCCGGTGATCGAGCAATCGGCGGGAATGCGCAGACCGCGCGTCTGCAGTTCCTGGATCAGACTGTAGGCCTGGTGGTCGGCGGCGCAGACCCAGGCGGTGACGCCGTCCCGACGGATCTTTTGGCAGACGAGTTCGGCGATCTCGGCCGATTCATGGCGAGGCGCCGCCTTGTGGATGTTGAAGATCCAGTCGGACCGGAATTCGAGGCCGTTGCGGAAAATGCCCTCGACGTAGCCGCCAAAACGCCGGTAGCCCCACAGGCTGGGGACCGG
>CAZAFS010000146.1:0-7292 GCA_964484165.1 uncultured Opitutaceae bacterium
TTGGTGCCGCCGGTGTAGCTGGTGGAGCCGGTCAGGGAAACCACGCCCGGACCATCGATGGTTAGCGAACGAGGAGGTCCCCCCAACCCGCCCGTCTGGGTGACGGTCCCGGTGAAGTAAAGGGGCTGACGGGTCTGCGGCTCGATGGTGGTATCGGCGGCCAGGGAGACCGCGCCGCTCAGGGTCAACGGGCTCTTCAGCAGCGTCTGAAAGCTTCCGCCGTTCAAGGTGACCGCATTGCCCAGCGTGACCGAGTAGCCGCTCGCGGTGGCGAGATAGGGAACACTTCCGCCGTTGATGACCAAAGTTCCCGTGCCCAAGGCGCTGTCAGTGCCGACGAGCAGTCCTCCCTCGTTGAGATTGATGTTTCCGGAGAACTCGTCGTTGTTCCCCCAAAGCCGGAGTTCGCCGGCGCCCGATTTGGTGAGCGTGACATTGCCGGAAATTGGGCCATGAATCTCGAGCGCCCCGTTGGAGATGTTCCAGATTTGGCTCAGGGCGGGGGTGATGTTCAGGCTCCATTCGACCCAAGTGTCGACGGTGCTGCTCGGCGAGTAGGTCAGTCCGCTCTGAATGGTGAGGATATTGCCGTCTCCCCCTGAAATGTAATAGGGTGTGAAATCCCCCGTGAAGGTGAGCGTGTGGATCTTCTGATTGGTGCCAATGTAGAGATTGGTATAGCCCGAGGAGACATTGACCGCCGGGCCGAGAGTAATGTCGGCCGTGCCGTCAATCGACGGCAGCAGACTGCTCCGCCAGTTGGACGGAGTGTTCCAATCGCTATCAAAAGCCAAACCGGTCCAAACAAAACTGCCGGCGCGCAATGGAAGCGATGCCGCCAATGCAAAAAACACAGCTCCGTTTGCCCAACGGCACATGGCGAGAGTCATAGCTGGAGACAGAGTCACCTATTGCAAACAACCTGCTCGGAGCAAGGGGATTCTTGTGCCCAGACTGATGGCCACCGGCCCTTGGTCCGACGTAGCCGTGACCAATGCGGACTCCGGCATGGCATCAGGGTGGAATTGAATGCCCGCCACGATGAAGCGGCCGCATCTTGCCTTTAACGCCAAGACATTCCGGCGCCTTGCCCGAGGCGCGCTATCGTCGCCACGCTGCTCAACCGCATTCCCGCGCCGCTCTTCGCCTTAAGAGCCACTGCGCGGCCCGGCGACGAGCCCCGCAGGTTGTCTCCGATGGCGGATGGTGAGCAGCACCAAGCCAATTCCCACGGCCATCAGCGCGTAGGTTGAAGGCTCGGGCACCGCCGTAAAATTGAGCAGCAGATCGTTGTCCGATTGGCTGAGGTAGAAATGTCCCGTGCCCAGCGAGTTGAAGCCGGTGGGGTCGATAGAGACCGCCGCTGGATCGGTGAAACCGGAGATGCTGGCCGCCGAGGCGATGACCCAGTGGTAGGGCTGCGTGTTGTCGAAGTTGGACGGCGCACCCGAGACGACGAGATTGAATTGCTCCGTGGACGTAGCGGCGGCTTTCAGGGCGCCGGCGATGGAGAGTTTGCTGGAAACGCTGCTGGCGCTGGCCGTGGCGCCGGTGATCAAACAGTCGTAGGCTCCGCCGGAAGCGAGCGTGAGATTCGCGCCAAAATTCAAAGTTGAAGCAACAGAGACGTTATCAGAATTATTGTAGAACGGGGCGATCGTGGCCGCGGTGCCCACGGTGACGTTGCCGGCGACGCTGCCCACGCCTTCGATCCGGCCGCTGGTAAAGGTCAGGTTGCCGGGCAGGGCAGCATTGTTGAGGAGCTCTACACTGGCGCTGTTGAGGATGGTGGAACCCATGAAACCGCTGCTGGCGCCGTCAAGACGGAGCGTTCCAGCGCCAGTGAGCGAAAATGTGGTGTCGGAACTGCCGGAAATGGAGCCGTAGACGAAGAGTTTGCTGCCCGATGCGATGTCCCACGATTGCGAGGCGCCCAGATTGATGATGACCATCGACGAGCCGAAATTGGCCGTGGAAGCGGTCAGACTCAGTCCACCGGCGCCGATGGTCAGCGTGCTGTCGGCCGAGGCGGTGAAGCTGTAATCGTGACCATTGTTGTTGGTAATTGAGATGGAGTAGATCGACTGTGGGGCGTCGATCGTGACGGTGTTGAAATTCTGCGAGACGTTTTGAAAGGTGATTACCGCCGTGCCGTTATTGAGCGGGGCGGATTTGTTTTGCCAGTTGTCGGCATTGGTCCAACGCCCGGTCGAATCGATTTCACTGCCCTTCCAATTATCGGTGGCCAAGCCGGACACGGGGAAAAGCAGACAAAGCGCCGCCACGACCGGGGCGGCCCGCTGACGCTGGAACATAGCCGGCCTTTATCGCAACTTGCCGGCGATCTGCAAGTCGACCGGGGTTTGCGACCCATGCAATTAAAAAGTCAGCGAGAGTCGCAACGGCTTCTAATGCGTGAACACGCCAAATCCACTGGTTTCACCCGGACGAATTGAAACAGCTGCCCGCGTGCGGCATTGACGGTCTTGATCCTGATTCGCGGACCGAGCCAAGGTGATGTCGCTGCGGGGAAACCGTTATGCTCTGGCCTCCAAGGCGAAGATGCGCACCGTACCGGCGCGGCCGCGCACGACGGCTTCGCCCAAGGCCCGCGTGCCGTAGTGGTTGCGGGCGGCCCGCAACGTCGATTCGCTCACGAGAATCCTTGCCGCGTAGGCGGGCTCCTTGGTCAGCGCCTGCAGGCGGGCGGCCACGTTCACGCCGTCGCCGATCACCGTGTAGTTAAGCCGGCGGCGCGAACCCATGTTGCCCGCCACCACCGGCGCGGTGTTGATGCCGATGCCGACGGTCAACTGCGGCTGGTTCTCGGCGGCAAGCTCGGCGTTCAGTTCGCGCAGGGCCTCATCCATGGCCAGCGCGGCGGCGAGGGCGTGATCGGCCGCGGCGGCGTCGTCGACCGGCGCGCCGAACAACGCCATGATCGCGTCGCCGATGTACTTGTCCACGACGCCGTGGTGCTCCTCGATGATGGCGCTCATGCGGTCGAGATAGCGGTTGAGCAGGGCCAGCACCTCCTGCGGCGCCAGCGACTCGCTCAGCCCGGTGAAATTGCGCAGATCGGTGAACAGGATGGTGACCTCGCGCTCCTCGCCGCCGAGCACCGCTTCCGACCGGAGCAATTGCGCGGCGATTTCCGGAGACACGACCTTGCCGAGCAGGTCGCGCACGCGGTCGCGGTCGGCCAGGCCGGCGGTCATGCGATTGAAGGCGGCGGCCAGCCGGCCGAATTCGTCGGCGCGATGCAGCTGAATCCGCTGGGTGTAATCGCCCCGCACCACGTGGTCGGTGTGGCCGGCGAGCGCCTGCACCGGCCGGCTTACGCTGCGGGCGAGGATCAGGCTCAACAGGGCCGCGAGCGCCAGGCTGCCGCCGCCCACGATGGCCAGCACCCGCTCCAGCCGGCGCGCGGGCGCGAGCTTCTCGTCCCACGAATATTGCAGGACGATTTCGGCCGAATCGCCGTCGGCCAGCGCCAGCGGCTGGACCACCGAGAGAAATCGGGCCGGTTTCTGCACCGTCGAAACCAGCGTGCGGCCGCCGTGCCGCAGCGTGATCTCGACGCCCGAAGTCTCCTTCAGTCCCTCGATGAACCGCTGGTCGAGCCGGATGCCCACGATGATCCAGGCGACCACGTCCGGCGCGCGAATCGGCACGGCCGTCAGTGAATAGAGCGAGCTGTCAATCAACCCGTAGCTGGTCGCGCTCAAATTCTGGCTGATGTCGGCCGCCTGCACCAGCGGCCGGTAATAGGCCACGGCCGGCGGCCCGTCGCGCGTCTCCGCCAGCACCTTGCCCTCCAGGGACAGGCAGGCGACGAGGTCGGGCCGGGCGCGCAGCTTGAAACTCTCCAGCGCCGACCGCAGCGTGGCCACGTCCTGGGTCTGGGCGAACGTCTGTTTGAACCCGTAATCGCCCGACAACGCCTCGGCCGTCCGGGCCAGGTAGCCGTTGCCGCGCTCGATCTCCTTGGCGAACTGGCGCGCCGCCACGCCGAGATCGCGCTGGATTTCCCGTTGCGCGTCGGCGCTGTGCACCTCGTCCACGACGAGCAAGGCCGTCAACTGGGCGGCGCCCACCAGCGCCAGCAGCAACACCAGCAGCCGGGTGCGAAAATGGCGGAAGCGGAGGAAAGCGAGGCGGTCCGGCGGCGGCGGCGGAAACGGGGGCGTGGTCAGGGGCTGCAAGTCGGGCGGAACCAGGTTCATCAGTAGCCCTCGCCGGAGGCGTCAGGCGCGCGGCGGATGCGCCGGTCAGGCTTGAGCTTGAGCGTGATCACCTGGGGATTCGCCTCCGCGCCCGCCACCACCACGTCGCGCGTCAGTTCGTCGGGATGGCGCGGGTGCCAGACCGCGAGGCGGTAGCGGCCGGGCGGCAGGCCGGTGATCATGGCCGAGCCGGTCGCGTCCGACTTGGCGTAGTACGGACTGGTGAGCACGACGACGTACGCGACCATCCAGTCGTGGATGTTGCAGCCCAGCGTGACCACGCCGGGCTGGTCAAAGGTGATCGCCTCCTTCGACTCCCCGCTGTAGAGGGGAATCTCGAACCGCTTCGGCTTGGACAGCGAATAGACGTGGTGCTGCACCGTGTCGTGATTGGGAAAACTGATGCGGGTGCCGACCACGACCGGCGTGACGTACGGGTGGAACTCCTCGCCCTTTTGCTCGATCACCATCGGCTCGGCGGGCGGCGTGACGGCCGCGGCCGTGTCGAGCGGGGTGAGCCACGTGACGGCGTCAGCCACCGGCTGATCCTTGGCGTCCAAACAACGGACTTGCACCGAGCCGGCGGCGCGGGCCGCCGGCAGGGAGAGGAGGCTGAGCAACAGGCCGGCGGTGAAACAGCGAGTAGGATGTGAATGCATGACAGGGCGGGGGGCGGCTGCTCAGAACCGGTGGGCCACGCCGGCGCTGAGCATTTGGTTGACGTAACGGACGCTGGAGTTCTCCGTCTCGCAATACTCGTACGACAGCACCAGCGCGGTGTTCGGTCCCAGAGCCGGGGAGAGCGTGGCGGCATAGCTCCAGGTGTGCGCCCGCACGCGGTAGGCCAGGTAGGGCTCATTGAAGGTGTCGACCAGCCGGCTGGGTCCGGAAGAGTAGCCGTAACCGTAGCCGTTGTACCCGGCCGGCTCCCATCCCCAGGCGGTCCAGTAGGCCCGATAGTAAGAAACCACGTCGCCGTTGCGCCAGTCCACGCGGAACTTGAAACGCCACTGGTCGGTGAGGTCATAGGCCAGTCCGGCCGTCAGCGCGCGGGTACTCTGGGTGAAAACGTCGGCGTGGGCGCCGATGCGCGTCAATTCGCCGTTGAGGTCGAACCGCAGCGCCTCCGTGAAACGCCGGCTCCAATTAAGCGCCACCCGGCTGCGCCATCCCGACCGGGCGGAGTCTCGCGCCGCGAGGCCGGCCAGCGCCAGGTCCAGACGCAACGCCGGGGCATACGCCCCCAGACCGAATTTGTGCAACAGCCCCAGATGCGGGCCGGCGGCCAGGTCGTCCAGCTTATGGTAATCCAGGCATAGGTTGCCCGCGACGTCGCCGCCAAAATAAAGCGCGTCGTCGCGCGTGAGCGGCCGGCGCATTTCGTCCGTCGCGTTGGCCGCGATCATCCAGGCCGCAAGCCGGCCCCCCTCGGCCGTGGTGTTCGTGACGTTATCCTCCCACACCACCAAGGCACTCGTGTCCGCTGCCGCGAGGCCGGACGCCAGGCTGAGTGCCGCCGTCGGCGCCACGAGGCGGCGCAGCCAGCGGAATCCTGGGCTACGGGGTATCACAGGAGTGACCTTAGCACGTTCCACACCGTATCTGCAACCACGACATGTCCTTCGGCGGTGGGATGGATGCCGTCAGCCTGGTCCAGTCCGAGCTTTCCCACTACTCCCGCCAACAGGAAGGGGATCAGCGGCACATGGTTCTTCTCCGCCAGCGCCGGAAAGATCGCGGCAAAGGCCCGGGTGAAGTCCGGGCCCATGTTGGGCGGCGCAACGATGCCGGCGAGGACGATTCGCGCCGCGGGATATTTCGCCCGCACGCGGTCGATGATCGCCTGCAGGTTGGCTTCCGTCGCCGCCGGCGGAATGCCGCGCAGCCCGTCGTTGCCGCCGAGCTCGAGCACGAACACGTCCACGGGTTGGCGCAGGATCCAGTCCACCCGGCGCAGACCGCCGGCGCTGGTTTCACCACTCAGACCGGCATTGACCACCCGCCAGGGCAGACCGGCCTGGTCAATCTTCTTCTGGATGATGGCCGGAAAGGCCTGGGTCGACGGATCCTCCAGCCCGTAGCCCGCGGTGAGGCTGTCGCCGAAAAAAACCACGGTCCGGGTGGCGGCGGCCCGGGCGGATGCCGCGGCCAGGCCGATGATCGCGGCAAACAGAAGCATCCTGCGGGGGTCCGGCGACGTCTTCATCAGCTGGCTTTCGTTGGCAGCCTGTGTTTTCTGGCTCTGTCCCAATGAGTGACCAACCCATGTTAAAAGTCGAGCGGCTCACCAAGACCTACGCCACCGCGGCCGGGCCCCTGACCGTGTTGCACGACGTCAGCTTCCGGGTCGAGGCCGGCGCCACCGTCGCGGTCGTCGGCCCCTCCGGCAGCGGCAAGACGACCCTGCTGGGACTCTGCGCCGGACTCGACCAGCCGACGGCCGGCTCGGTCGCCCTCAACGCCACCGACCTGGGCCGGCTGACCGAGGATGAACGGGCCCTCCTGCGCAATGATTGCGTGGGTTTTGTGTTCCAGAACTTCCAGCTCATCCCGACCCTCACCGCGCTGGAGAACGTCCTCGTGCCCCTTGAACTGCGCCCGGCGCGGGGGCGCGGGCCCGGCGCCGGCGAGGCCGAGGCGCGCGACCTGCTGGCCCGCGTGGGCCTCGGCGACCGCCTCAGGCACTATCCCGTGCAGTTGTCCGGCGGCGAACAGCAGCGCGTGGCGCTCGCCCGGGCCTTCGTCAACCGTCCCAAAATTCTCTTCTGCGACGAACCCACCGGCAATCTCGACGACGACACCGCCCGGATCATGACCGATCTGGTCTTCGGCCTGAACCGCGAACGCGGCACCACCCTGGTTCTCGTGACGCACAACCTCGAACTCGCACGGCGCTGTGCGCGGATCATCCGCCTGCGCGGCGGCACCGTGGTGGGCGATGAGTCGGTCGGCGCCCCATGAGCTTTGTCCTCAAGATGGCCTGGCGGGATTCCCGGGCGAGCCGGCGGCGCCTGCTGCTGTTCTCGTGCTCCATCGTGCTCGGCGTCGCCGCCCTCGTCGCCATCG
>CAZAFS010000147.1:0-7196 GCA_964484165.1 uncultured Opitutaceae bacterium
CGGAAGGCCGCGGCGCTCAAGCTGGCCATGAACCTCAACCTCGCCGTCATGCTCGAGGGCCTGTGCGAGGCGCTGACCTTTGCGCGCCGGGCGGGCATCGGCGACGACACGTTTTTCTCCGCGTTGGCCGGGAACGCCGGCTTCTCGCCCTTCGCCAAGCTCAAGGAGCCCAAGCTCCGCGCCGGCGACTTCTCGCCGCAGTTTTCCGTGAAGCACATGCACAAGGACCTGCGCCTCGCGTCGGCCACCGCCGGCGCCGGCCGGCTGCCGCTGCTCGAGGCCGTGCGCGAGCGGCTGCGCCTGGCGGAGGAGAAAGGCTCGGCCGACGAGGATTTCTCGGTGCTGCTGAAACTGCTGTGACGCCCATGAAATTCCGGTCGAACAACTGCGTGGCGATCCACCTGAAGGACCTGAAGAAAGCCGAGGCGTTTTACGGCGGCATTCTGGGCTTCAAACTGAAGGGCAAGACCCGCCGGCAGCTGGTGTTCGAAACGGGCCATTTTCGTTTGTATCTGAACCAGGCCCGCAAGGTTCAGCCGCCGGTCCTCTCGTTCAGCGTGAAGGACCTCAAGGGCGCCCGCCAATTTCTGAAACAGAACGGCTGCCGGATCGTCGCGGACTGGGGCGGGGCGCTTTATTGCCGGGACCCGTTCGGCGTGATCTTCGACGTCATTGAAGAGTGACGGGCCGGGGCGCGGTGGGCGTCCGGACATCCACGGTCGGGTAACTGTAGAACTCGTAGTGCTCGATGGTGCAGGATTCGAGGAGCGGTTGCTCCTCGGTGGAGACCATCACGGTCCGGCGCCAGTCCGGCCCGGTGAAGGCCTCGACCGAGGCCAGCGAGTCCCACACGGTGATCATGACGAATTCCCGCGTCGACGCGTCGACCGGCCGGCCGGGATAAAAGGCGACCAGCCCGGGGTGGGTGGGGATCACGGGCAGCGAATAGGCGCGGGTCATGGTCTCGAAGGCGGCGGCCTGGCCGGGCTTCACCACGGCGCGAAAGATGCGAAGGATCATGGCGGTCTGACGGAGTTGAGGTTGGGTGCTGGCGTGGATTCTGCCGCGCGAGGCGCGTGGGGGCAATGGCGCGCTACCGGCTGGCGGCGAGGAGGCGGTCGATCACCTCCAGATTGCGCAGGGTTTCGGCGAGGCCGAATTGCGGCGCGCGGCCCTGGAGCAGGGCATCGGCGAAATCCTCGACCTCGAGGCGGTAGCGGTCGCTGGCCGCGACCGCGATCTCCTGGCGCCGGCCGCCGGCGGTCAGCGTCAGCGCCCCGGCGTTGTCCAGGAAGGTGTCGGGAATCTCCAGCGCGCCCGCGGTGCCGGTGATCTCCGCGCCGATCCGGGCCTGGGCGTTGAAGCCGCAGTGCAGCGCGGCGATCAGTCCCGAGGGGTAGCGCAGGAGCGCGGAAAAAATCGTGTCGACGCCGCCGGTGCGCTCGCATTCGACGGAGACCGAGGCGGGGCGCGCCGTGCCGGCCGCGCCGGGCGCCGGCCCGTCGGCCACCAGCCCGATGAAATTCACCGGATAGCAGCCCACGTCGTAGAGCGCCCCGCCGCCGAGTTCGGGCTGAAGCTTGATCGACGCCGGGTTCGCCAGCAGGAACCGAAAGGTGGCGCTGACAAACTTGATCTCGCCCAGCGCGCCGCCGCGCAGCACCTCGCGCACCTGCCGGGTGCGGTCGGTGTACCGATACATGAACGCCTCCATCAGCGTGACGCCGTGAGCCGCGCCGGCGGCCGCCATCTCGCGGCCCTCGGCGGCCGTGAGGGCGAGCGGCTTTTCGCAGAGCACGTGTTTGCCGTGCTCGGCCGCCCGGATCGTCCACTCGCGGTGGAGGGCGTTGGGCAGCGGAATGTAGACCGCGTCGACCTCGGGGTCGCGGAGCAATTCCCCGTATCCGGGGTAGAGGCGGGTCACGCCGAACCGGGAGCGGGCCTCGGCCAGCTTGGCCGCGTCGCGGGAGGCGAGGGCGAGAAACTGCGAGTTGGCCGACCGCTGGATGGCCGGGATCAGCGCCTCCCGGGCGATCCGGGCGTAGCCCAGCACGCCCCAGCGGATCTTGCGGCTCGGTGCGTTCATGATGGTTCTCCGGCAACGATTCGCGGAAATTTCAACGGGTCAACTCCCGCCGGGCGATCCTCGCCGGCGCCTTTCCGTTTGCCCCCGCCGGCCATCCGCATAGCATGGACAAACATGAGCGAGTTCATGACCACGGCGCAGGTCGCGGAATCCCGCCAGGCGCTCGCCCGGCTCAAGGCCAACATGCGCCTCGCCGTCAAGGGCAAGGACGACGTCATCGAGCGCACCCTCATCTGCTTCGCCGCCAGCGGCCACCTCCTGATCGAGGACCTCCCCGGCCTGGGCAAGACCACGCTGGCCTATTCGCTGGCGCGCTCGATGGACTGCTCCTTCTCCCGCATCCAGTTCACCAGCGATCTGCTGCCGAGCGACGTCACCGGCGTGGCCATCTACGACGAGCACGTGAAGGAGTTCGTGTTCAAGCCCGGCCCGATTTTCGCCAGCATCGTCCTGGCCGACGAGATCAACCGCGCCACCCCCAAGACGCAGTCGGCGCTGCTCGAGGTCATGGACCGCGGCAAGGTCACGATCGATGGCGAGCCTCACGCGGTGGGCACGCCGTTCATGGTCCTGGCCACCCAGAACCCGGTGGACTACGAGGGCACGTTTCCCCTGCCCGAAAGCCAGATGGACCGCTTTCTCATGCGCATCCGCATGGGCTACCCGCGGTCGGCCGACGAACTGGACATCCTCCGCGCCCCGCGCATGACCTACGATTCGATCCAGCTCAACCCGGTCACGGTGCGCACCGAGGTGCTGCGGCTGCAGCAGTTGGTCACCCAGGTGTTCGTCGAGGAGACCGTGCTCGACTTCATCCTCAAGATCGTCGCCGCCACGCGCACCGAGGCGGAGTTCAAGGCCGGCGCCAGCGTGCGCGGCGGCCTGGCGCTGAAGGTGGCCGCGCAGGCGCGGGCGCTGCTCCAGGGCCGCGATTTCGTCATCCCCGAGGATGTGCTCGAGCTGGTGCAGCCCGTGCTCGGCCACCGCCTCGCGCTGGTGCGGCAGACCTCCGACGCCCTGGAGGAACGCAACGCCGTGGCCGCCGCGCTCCGCCGGATCGTGGCCGGCATTCCCCCGCCGGTCTGAGACCGGCGGAACACCCAAACGCCAAATCCCAAACTCCCAAGGAATACAGGACCAGGCTTTGAGCATTCTTTGGGATTTGGCATTTGGCACTTGGCACTTCGACGCGAGGGATCGCCGATGAGAGCCGGCCGGGAGGTCGTCGATCCGGGCGTCGACTGGGAGGGTCCCGGCGCGGGCCGCCGCCGGGCGCGCTTCCGCTGGAGCGATCTGCTCTGGGCGCTCATTTTTCCGGCACGGAGCCAGCGGATCATGCCGACGGTGCCGGGGCTGGTGCTGATCGGCCTCGCGCTGGGCATCGGCTCCGCGGCTTACAACACGGCGAGCAACATCCTGTTCATCACCCTCTCGCTGCTGCTGGCCTGCCTCATCCTCAGCGGCGTGATGTCGTTGTTCAACCTCAAGGGCGCGTGCTGGCGGCTGTTGCTCCAGCCGCCGCTGCGCGCCGGCCAGGAGACGCCGGTGACGCTGGAGCTCTGGAACCGCAAACGGTGGCTGCCCACCTACGGCCTGTGGTTCGACCTCAGCGCCCGGCCGGTGCCGCTCGGACCGCAGCGCGCGGAGTCGACGGTCACGACCACGTCGGGCGAGTTCCGGACGGCATGGGCGCGGATGGAACAGCAGACCGCGCGCGCCACCCTCCGGCTGCGCGCGCGGCTGGATCCCGGCGCCCAGTTGCGGCTCGACTGGCTCTTCACGCCGGCGCGCCGCGGCATCGTGCGCGTCGAGCTGGCCAGCGTGGGTTCGCTCTTTCCCTTCGGCTTTCTGCGCAAGAGCCACGGCACCCTGCTGCGCCGCGAGGCGGTGGTCTGGCCCGCTCCCGTCGAGTACCGCGTCCTGCACTCCGCGGCGGCCCTGCGCCCGTCGGACGGCGAGCGCGTCACGCGGCCCGGCTCGGGCAACGACCTGCTCGCGCTGCGGCGGTACCAGCCGGGCGACTCGCACCGGCTGATCCACTGGAAGGCGAGCGCGCGCCTGCGGCAGCTGCTGGTGCGGCAGTTCGCGGCCGAGAGCGCGGAGGGCTTTTCGCTCTGGCTCGAGACGCCGCCGGCGGTGTGGACGCGCGAGGAGCAGTTCGAGCTCCTCTGCCGCCTGGCCGCGACCCTGGCGGAGGATTTGTTCACCAGCGGCCGGCTCAATTCCGCGGCGGTGAACGACGCGGAACCGATCATCGTCCGCCGCGTCCGCGACCTCGAGTCGTTCCTCGACCAGGTGGCGGTGCTGGAATTCAAGACGCCGCCGCCGCCCGCCCCCGCGACCGGGTCCACCCCCCCGTTCCCGGCCGCCCGGAGCCGCCGCCACCTCATCACCTTCGCCCCGGAAGGCAGCCGCGGCGCCGCCGCCTACTTCGATGGAGAAAAAACGGCCACAGCTTAGCCTCGACGAGCTGCACCAGCTCCGGTGGCTGCTCGGCGGCCTGCTCGCGCTGATCGCGGTCTCGACGGTGTTCTATCTGGACATCGACGTCTGGACGCTGGCCGGCCTCGCCGCCGCCGGCGTGCTC
This sequence comes from uncultured Opitutaceae bacterium, assembly GCA_964484165.1. GTDB lineage: Bacteria > Verrucomicrobiota > Verrucomicrobiia > Opitutales > Opitutaceae > Fen-1467. The sequence goes on from CAZAFS010000147.1 coordinate 4,674, forward strand.
GCGGCCCTGGTGCAGCCGAAGCTGCCGGCGCATGTGCCGCCGCTGGTGCACAAACTCGTCTTTCCGTTCATCGTCGTGTTCTTCCTGGGGGACCTCTACACCACCGGGGAGGTGCTGCCGGCGATGATCCGGCTCGACCTGCTGCTGCTGCTGTACCGCGGCATCAACTACCGCAAAAAGCGCGACGACCTGCAGATCGTCGTCCTCGGCCTGATCCTGGTGGTGATGGCCGGCGTGCTCACGGTGTCGCTGGCGTTCGCCGGGCAGATCCTCGTGTTCACGGCCGTGACGCTGGCGTTCCTGTTCGTCATCACGCTGGTGGAAAACATGGAGAGCGCGGGGCCCGGCACGCCCGCCTCCGGGTTCGGCGTGCCGGACGGGGCGCGCCAGCCGGGCTGGGTCCACATGCACTGGCGGCGGCTCGCCGGGCGGGTGCGCCAGGTCGCCGACTGGCGCCTGCTCGGGCTCGGCGCCGCGCTATTCGTCGGCGTCGTGGCCGTGTCCGCGCTGCTGTTCATGGTCATCCCCCGGTTCCAGCTCGAGAACAGCTTCTTCCTCGACCGCTGGATGACGAAGAAGAGCCTCACCGGGTTTTCCGAGACGATCCGGCTCAGCGATGTGATCGACATCCAGCAGGACAACTCGGTGGCGCTGCGCGTCGACGTGTCCGATCCGACCCGGATCCCGGCGGTGCCCTACTGGCGCATGGTCGTGCTCGACGAGTACCAGGGCGGGATCTTCAGCACGTCGCGGCGCCTGCGCGACGAGATGACGATCGGGGCGCAGATGCGGCCGTTCCTGCAGGGCTCCCTGCCGGGGCCGCGCAGCGCGCCGGTGGTCTGGACGTTTTATCTCGAGTCCGGCGTCAGCCGGTACCTGCCGCTCGCGGGGCCGTTCCACCTGATGCGCTTCCGCGAGCCGCAGTGGGTATACCAGCAATACAGCCTCTCCATGATCGCGCTGCGCAATGAACCGGTGACGATGACCGCCTATCGCGTGGAAGGCATGCCCACCGAGGGTTTCATCCCGGACCGCCTTTTCGGCGCCACCCTGCGCAACCTCCAGCGCGCCCAGGCCGAGAACCGGACCGCGCCCCGGACCGGCGCCGAGCGCCTCCGCATGACCTATCCGCTGACGACCCTGCAGCTGCCCGACCGGGCGGACGATCGGCAGGTCCTGCGCCAGGCGGTGGAGGAGATCACCGGCGGCGCGAAGCTCGGCGCGGAGGAGTTCGCCGCCCGGGCCAGCGGCTGGCTGCGGGCCCGGCACGGCTACTCGCTGCAAGTGAACCTGACCGAGGGCGAGCGCGACCCCGTGGTGCTGTGGCTGGAGTCCAGCCAGGCCGGCCATTGCGAATTGTTCACGGCGGCGTTCACGCTGCTGGCGCGCACGGCGGGCTTTCCGACCCGGGCGATCACGGGGTTCAAGGGCGGCGATTGGAATGCCTACGAGAATTACTTCATGGTGCGCAATTCGCACGCCCACGCCTGGTGCGAGGTGTATGGCGGCAACGGGGGCTGGTTCCGGGTGGACCCGACCGCCGGCACCTCGGCCATGGCGGTGGGGCAGCAGACCCTGACCGGCGAAGCCGCGATCACGCGCCCGTCCGACCGCAGCTGGCAGGCCCGGCTCGATGCCATCCGCATTCTCTGGTACCGGCGCATTGTCAGCTTTGACCAGCGCACGCAGCTCGCGCTGGTCCAATCGGTGCGCGACACGGCGGGCAGCATCGGCGCCGCGGTGCGCGGGGTGCTCGACGACGCCTTCGCCTCGCTCGGGCGGTGGAAGCACCGCCCGTGGAACGCCCGACGCCTGCTCGGCTGGCTCGGGCTCGCGGCCGCGGCGGGGGCGGCGGCGGTGTGGGGGTGGCGCCGCGGCCCGGCGTGGTGGTGGCGCCTCCGGGGCGCGCGGCCGCACGGCCGCGTCGATCCGGTGCGGCGCGAAGCGGGCCGCTGGCTGGGCCGGATGGACGCCTATCGCGGGGCCAGCATCGAATGCCGGGAGGTGTGGGCGGACTTGCAGCGCCTGCGCTACGGCGCCCGCGCCACCTGGCCGGAGCCGCCGGTGGTGTTCCGCCGCGCGCGGCGGGCCCGGCGGGCGGCCCGGCGGGAGGCCGCTCAGAGACCCGGGGCCGGCGCCGCGGTCCGTTGACTCTTCTCCACCCACGCCTTCAGGACCGCCTGGGCCACGGGCGCGGCTTCGAGGCCGCCGGCGAAGGTTTCGCCCGGTTTGCTGCCCTCCAGCGTCACCGCGATCGCGATCCGGGGATCCTCGATCGGCGCGAAACAGACAAACCACGCGATGTTGATGGTGCCCTCCTTGGTGCGGACCTGGGCGGTGCCGGTCTTGCCGGCGATGCGCAGGCCGGGGATGCGTTCGGCCGCCACCGTCGTGAGGATCTTGGCGGTGCCGTGGGTGGTGCAGCCCTCCATGCCCTGGATGAGCGCGGCGTATTGCTCCGGCGCGAGGCCGAGGGGCGCGGAGTGCTGGGGCGGCCGGTTCGGGTCGTGCAGCAGCGTCGGC
>CAZAFS010000148.1:0-7160 GCA_964484165.1 uncultured Opitutaceae bacterium
GCGTCGCCCCAATGGCAGTCCCAGTTGCAGCCGAAGCAGGGCAGGGGTTGCACGACGGATACGACCTGCCGGCCGACGGGCCGGAAGCGGGGCCAGTGGCCGCCGCCGAAGATGCCGGCGACCGGGCGCCCGAGCGCGGCGGCGAGGTGCATGGCGCCGGTGTCATGCCCGACATACAGGCGGCCTTGGGCGAGAAGCGCGGCGAGCAGGGGAATTTCGCCGTCGCGGCCGAGCCAGCGGGGCGGCGGCGGCGCGCCGGCCTTGACCGCGCCGGCCGCGACCTCGTCCAGCAGGCCGGCTTCCGTCTCATGGCCGAGGAGGAGGACCGGCAGCTTTTTTTCGCGCTGCAGCCAGACGACGAGTTCGGCGAACCGCGCGGCGGGCCAGGCCTTGATCGGGACATTGGCCAGGCCGGCGGGAAAGACGGCGGCAAATCCGCCCGGGGGCAGCTTGGCGGCGGCGAGGAACACCGCGGCCTGCCGGGCGGCCTCGGCCGGCACCGCGACGGCCGGGAACGTGCGTTCGGTCGTCCGGCCGACCAAATGATCGACCAGGTGGTGGTTGCTTTCCCATTCCCGTTGGTGCTCATCGATCGGCACCACCTCGGGGAACGCAGCCGCGGCATCGACGCCCAGCTCGAGGCGCAGCGCCGTGGCAAAAAGCGGGTCGACGGCGTTGCCGCCGAGGGAGACGCGGCGCGCCGCGGGGAAATGGGCCGCGATGGCCGCTTCGAGCCACGTCCGGTTGAGCGTGGCGGCAACGATGATGTCAGGCCGAATTTCCTCGAGGGCGGCGAGCAGCGCGGCGAGTTCCGGCCGGCATTGGGACGGCTTGTGGGTGAACGGGTTGATGGGGGCCACGCTCCAGTGGAGCGCCGCCGGGAACAGTGGGGCGAGCGTCTCGTACCCCGGGCGCACCAGCAGCGTGTGCTGCGCCTTCGGCCAGGCGGCGCGCAGCTGGGCCAGGGCCGAGGAGAATATTACCAGATCGCCGATGGTATCGGGCCGGATGTAGAGGATGCTCTTGGGTGCTGCCGCCACGGAAAAAGGCCTAGGGAAAGCGACTTCGCCGCGCGCGGCGAGACTCTTTTGCTTGGCCTGTCTTGGCACACCCGCGCCCCGCCGCACACGGACGGGGACGCGTCAGCCGCGTTTGACCAGGATCGCCGCGCCCACCACGTAGTTATGGTGCGGGGCGCTGCGCAGGTGCCAGGCCTTGAAGGCGGGAATGTCGTCCAGATTCCATTGCGGTTTCCCGTGGTTGCCGAAGGCCGGGTGCAGCCAGATTTCGCGCTCGAATTCTTCGAGGGTGAGCGCCCGGCCGTTCCACTCGGGAAAGGTCATGCCCATGGCCGGCTCGCAAATGTCGAAGGAAATGAACAGCGGCGCCCGCGGCTTGAGGATGCGCACCACCTCGGCGATGGCCCGGCCCTTGTCACGCACATGCTCGATGACGGAGAAACTCGTCACGGCGTCGGCGCTGGCGTCGGGCAGTGGCAGGGTTTCCGACGAGACGATGTGCCAGTCGATTTTCACGCCTAGGGCCGCGCGGGCTTTTTCCCATGCCGGCACCCATTGCGGGTCGGCTTCAATCAATGTCACCCGCGCGCCGCGGGCGGCCAGCAGCCAGGGCAGGGGCGAAAGTTCGCTGCCGAAATCGACGAGGTGGCGGCCGCGCCAGGGAAACGCCGCCAAACCGCGGGCGTGCAGCCAGGGATATTCCCAGATCTTGCTCCAGTCGGTGAAGGTGCGCAGGCCGTGTTTTTCGGCGAAGCGGTTGCACTCCGCCATGAAGGCGCGGAACGGTGGCGACTCGAGTTCGGCCACGGCAGCGAGGCGGGGCGGGGCCGGGGCAATGCGCGGCGCAAACAGCCGGCGAAGAAGGGAGAAGGGCATTGGCGGCGGGCGGCAGCGCCCGTGGTCAGACAATCACCTCCAGCGGCAGGCGGGCGATGCCGTAGAACGGCCAGGTGTGGTTGTGATCGTAATGGATGGCCAGCGGGCCCAGGCCTTCATGCTTGTCGTGAAGGAAGCCGAAGTTCGGCCCCTCCGCCGAGGGTTCGCTGGTCTCGAGGCTGAAGGTGTATTCGCCGGGCTGGAGATTGCAGGTCAGCTTGAAGGTGAGCAGGCGCTCTTCCCCGGTCTGCATGGCGCCCAGGATCATACCGAGCTGCCGCGTGCCGCCGGCAAAAACGAGGTTGGTCATGCGGTCGTAGAGATTGAGGCCGACGGAGGGCTCGGCGATCGGCTCGTGCGCCTTGATCAGCACCCGCAGCGTGGCCACCCGGGTCATCTCCACCCGCAGCGAAGGCGCGCCATGTTCGTTCTCGATCGCGGCAGCGACGATCTCCAGCCGGTGGTCGCCGTGGCGGGACTTGGCGGCGGGAAGAAAGTTCTGGGCGAGCAGCGCCGTCCTCACCGCCTCCGTGACGGCGCGGGTGCCAATGGGCGCGACGGTCCCGCTCGGACGCAGGTTCGCCTCCACCCGGCGGCCGAACAGCGCGTAATACCGGCTCACCGTCTCGTCCGGCGCGCCGCGGAAGTCGAGCCGGCCTTGGTCGAGCAGCAGCACCTGTTCGCAAAGGTTGCGCACCGCCTCCATGTCGTGCGATACGAACAGCAGCGTGACCCCCGATTCCAGGATCTCGTGCAGCTTTTTGAAGCACTTCTGCTGAAAGAACACGTCGCCAACCGAAAGGGCTTCGTCGACGATGAGAATGTCGGGCCGGACCGCGAGACCCACGGCAAAGGCGAGGCGCACCATCATGCCGGACGAGTAGGTCTTCACCGGCTGTTCGATGAAATCGCCGATGTCAGCGAAAGCGGCGATCTCGTCGAACTTGGCCTCCATCTCGCGCTTGCTCAGGCCGAAGATCGAGCCGTTGAGGAACACGTTCTCGCGCCCGGTGAAGTCGGGGTTGAATCCCGAACCGAGTTCAAGCAGGGCCGACACCCGGCCGCGCACGTCGACCCGGCCGCCGGTGGGCGTCAGGGTGCCGGCGATGAGCTGGAGCAGCGTGCTCTTGCCGGAACCGTTGCGGCCGATGATGCCGGTGGCCTCGCCGGGCCGCACGGTGAAGGAGACGTCGCGCAGGGCGTAGAAATCGCGGAAACCGCGGGCGGCGCGGGCCGTCAACGCCCGCCGCGGCGGGCTGTTGCGGGGAAAGCACCGGGCGGCGCTTTCCAGCAGCGGGCTTTTCAGCCGCGCGGAGGGCTGCGCCCAGATGCGGTAGGCTTTGGTCAGATCCTCGACCGTGATGATGGGATCACTCATGAGGTGAGAGTGAGAGTGAAAGTGAAAGTGAGAGTGGGAGTGTGAGGAAGGGCGAGGGGCGTGCGAGGATGACTTCGGCGAGTCAGACCTCACTGGCGCGGAGTGTCTTGATGGTTGCAGATAGGATGCCAATGATTTCGCCGCACCAAGCGATTCGTTGGGCAACGGTATCGGCGGGCAGCCAATGTCTGCGGCGTTCGCAGCGTCCGGCGGTCTCCTGGGCCGATCCGCGTGAAATCACCAGGGAGTGGGCGAAGTCCCGTTTGGATTCCCGGCCATAGCCTTCCTCGATGTTGGCGGCGATGGAATCGGCGCTGGCGTATTGCTGGGCGATCAGCCGATGCACCGCGGGAATCGTGAGGAGTGGTTCCAGGTCAGCAACGACTTGGTCAAAAAGCTCAAGGGCTTTCTGGTAGGCGCCGAAGTTCTTCAGCTTATCGCGTTCCGCCATGGCTCCTCCACTTCTCTGCTGGATTCAGCACCACTTTGACTTTCACTCTCACTTTCACCTTCACAGTCACTTCCTAGATCACGTCGGCGAAGGCCGGCTGCATCTTCCGGAAAAACCAGTAGCCGACGGCGAAAACGGCCGCGCCGGCCAGATAGGTGTAGAGCAAGCCATAGGGGCTGACGGGCAGGCCCCAGAGCAGCGCGTTGCGGGCCAGGTCGATGGTGTGCAGGAACGGATTCCACCGCAGGATCGGCCAGTACCAGGAGTGCGGGGGCATGAGCGAGGGCGAGAAGAAGACGGCGCTGGCGTAGAGGATCACCTGGGAGGTGAACTGGACCACGTGCTGGACGTCCCGGAAGAACACGCCCAGGGCGGACAGGAACCATCCGAGGCCGATGGTGAGCAGCAGGTGCGGGAAAACGATCACCGGCAGCCAGAGGAGACCGTGCGGGGCCAGGCCGCGGCCGAAGGTCAGCGCGCCGACCAGCAGAAGGGCGAGGCTGATGAGAAAATTGAACCAGGAGGCCCCCAGTTGGGCGAGCGGCAGTACCTCGAGCGGGAACACCACCTTCTTCACCAGGTTGGGATTGGTGACGATGACGGTGGGGGCGATGCCGATCGTCTCGGCCAGCACGTTGAAGAACGTCAGGCTGAGAAACAGGCCGAAGGCGTAGTCCAGCTTCGTCTCATCCGGGAGGGCCTTGTAGCTGCCGCCGAAGATCATGCTGAAGACGAACAGGTACAGGCCCATCATCAGGAGCGGCTGGATGACCATCCACACGACGCCCAGGTAGCTGCCGCGGTGTTTCATCTCCACGGCGCGGACGGTGAACTGCCACCACAGGTCGCGGCGGCGGGCGAGATGGCGCCAGGCGGAGTGGGCAGCCGTGAGGCGGGAGGTGTCAGGGTGGTCCACGGAAGCAGCGGGGAAGGGGAACCGTCTATTCACAGCGGGCGGCGGACCGGGCGCAACGCGCGAATCAACCGCCGGGCGGGAAAAGTCTCTGGTCTGGCCGGCAACATGGGGGCGGGGGTCGGGATGCCGTCACACGAATTTCAGTTTGCGCGCGGCGAAGAGCACCATGCGCAGCAGGAGCCAGCCATGGTGCCAGCGCCGGATGTTGGTCGTGCCGTAGCGGCGTTCGCTGTAACGGATGGGGACGTCGGCAATCTTGAGGTTGAGTCTGGCCGCGCCGAACAGCAGGTCGAAATCACCGAAGGGATCGAAGTCGCCAAAATAGGCGCGGTGGCCGGCGATCTTCTCGTAATGCGTCCGGCGGAGCGCCTTCGTGCCGCAGAGCGTGTCCTTCAGCGGCTGACCGAGCAGGAAGGTGAAAATGAGGCCGAAGGCCTTGTTGGCGCAGAGATTCAGAAACGGCATGGCGTTTTCATCCATGGGATAGACGAGGCGGCAGCCATTGGCGAACTCGGCGTGGTCGCTGGCCACGACCGCATAGAACTTGGGCAGTTCCTCGGGCGGCATGGTCAGGTCGGCGTCAAGAACCATGAGAATATCTCCGGTGGCGGCGGCCAGTCCCTCGCGGACGGCGTTGCCCTTGCCCAGGCCGGTTTGCTGCAGGATTTTGATCTGGCGTCGGGGAAACTCGCGCTGCACGCGCTGGATCTCCGCCCAGGTGTGGTCGCGGGAGTGCCCTTCGACAAAAATCAATTCGGTGCCGGCGCCCAGGTCGGGCGTGCGTTCCACGGCGGCCTGGATGTTGCCGGCCTCGTTGCGGGCCGGAATGATCACCGAAACGGTCGGCGCCGGGAGGGCGTTCGCGCGCCGGGCGGGCCGGGCGACGAGGTAGACCGTGAGGCAAAACAAGGGCAGCAGCGGCGCCAGCCAGCGGTTGAACAGGGCTTCGAGGCCCCCGAGACGGAGCGGGCAAAGCAGCCGGTGCTCGATCCGGACGGTTTCCCAGTCGGCGAGGGCGAGCAGGTTGCGAATGTCGGCGGTGGAAAGCCAGTTGCTCGGCGGCGCGGCGGCCCGCAGGCCGACGGCGCGCCCGAGGGCAAGGAGGGGACGCCAGAGATTGGAGTGAAAATTCAGGATGAGACGCGTGCCGGGCGCCGCCACGTGGTGGAGGCGGGCCAACAAGGCCTGCACGTCCGCCGCATGGTTGAGGGTATCCGAGACGATGATCGCGTCGTAGGTGTCCGCCAGTTCAACAAACTCGCCGGCCTGGACGTGAAACAAACCATGCGGCACGCGGCTCCGGGCGCGGGCGATTTGTGCGGCCGAGAGATCGATGCCGGTGACGTTGCGGGTGCGCAGGCGGGCGAGCAAATCACCCCCGCCGCAGCCCACTTCCAGGACACGCGCATTTTCCGGGATCAGCAGATTGTAGTAATGCGCCAGCAGATCCCGGTAACCAAGCGCCGTGGCGGTGGGCTCGGGTGCCGCCTCGAAGAAACGCCGGATCATCTCCAGATGAGAGGCGGTCAGGTTCCGGTCGGCAGCGGACGGGGGAAGATTGCTCAACAGCCCATGGGAGCACGCCGACCGCCGGTGAGGCAAGCTCTTCACTCCTCCCTCAACGCGAGGTCGGAGGTGGGTGGGGCGTCTCGCGCGGCGCCCGTTCCGGTCAAAGCAGGCGCCAGGCGGTCCACCGCGCCGGCTGGTGGAGGAAACGTTTGCCTTGCCGGCGGCGCGCTGTCAGGAGATTTGCGCAATCATGAAAGTGGTCATCCTCTGCGGCGGCAAGGGCACGCGGCTTCGGGAGGAAACGGAGTTCCGGCCCAAGCCCATGGTGCCGGTGGGCGACCGTCCCATCCTCTGGCACATCCTGAAGTTCTATGCCCATTACGGCTACCGCGATTTCATTCTCTGTCTCGGCTACCGCGGGGAGCTCATCAAGGAGTACTTCCGCAACTACCGCTGGCAGGCCGCGGACGTCACCGTCACCGTGGGGCGGAGGCCGGTCGTGGAGTTTCCTGACCAGGCGGGCGCCGAGGACTGGCGCGTGACGCTGGCGGAGACGGGCGAGCAGGCCCCGACGGGGGAACGGGTGCAGCGGATCCGCCGCTACCTGGGCGACGACCCCGACTTCATGCTCACCTACGGCGACGGAGTGGGAGACATCGACCTGCGCGCCCTGCTGGCGCATCACCACCGCGGCGGCAAGGTTTGCACCATCACGGCGGTGCGGCCGCCGGGCCGTTTTGGCGAGCTGACGCTCGCGGGTGACTCGCAGGTGACCGCGTTCAATGAGAAGCCCCAGGCCGAGGGCGGCTACATCAACGGCGGCTTCATGGTGTTTTCGCGAAAGATCTTCGATCATCTGCCGGACCCGCCGGAGATGCTCGAATCGGGCCCGCTGCGGCGCCTGGCCCAGACGGGACAGCTCAACGCCTATCGCCACGACGGTTTCTGGCAGCCCATGGATACCCAGCAGGAGCTGACGTTGCTGAACGAGCTTTGGGCCAGCGGCCGGGC
>CAZAFS010000149.1:0-5655 GCA_964484165.1 uncultured Opitutaceae bacterium
CTGGCCGTGCTGCAGCCAGCGGAGCTTGGCCAGGCCCCAGTTCGCCCGCAGCAAAGCCGGGCGATACAGGTTGCCGCGGCAGAGGTCGGGCGTCTCCGTCGCCAGCGAAGCCCGCGCCGGCAGGATGCCCTCCGGGCGCTGCACCTGCTGGCGGGTCGCGAGCAGCCCGCGGAACAGCGTCGTGATCGGCTCGGCAAAGGAGGAGGCGGTGTACTGCATCCGCGCCGTCGGCTGCGCATAACCGCAGCCCCAGGTGGCGCTCTCCTCCACGCGACGGCCCGCCAGCAGCCCGCGCCGCAGCGCCGCCAGCGCCCCAAACAGCAGCAACCCGACCGCCGCCACGAACACCACCAGGGTGAGCGGCCCGGTCGCGGCCACCAGGGCTTCGCGGACCTGGGCGGGCGGCATTCCTGTCACGTTCTCGAGCACGGCCTGCATGCCCCCGACCACGACCGGCGCCGCCAACCCGATGAAAACACAGCCCGCCGCCAGCAGCAGCATCGGCCACCGCATGATCCAACCCACCTCGTGCGCGTGCACCGCATGATCGCTGCGCGGCGCGCCCAGGAAGACGATGCCGTACGCCTTGGTGAAACAAGCCGCCGCCAGTCCCCCGATCAGCGCCAGCCCGGCGATCAGCGCGAGCAACGACACGGCGATGGCTCCGCCGAACAGCGCGCCGCCCTTGAGCGCGCCCCAGAGAATCAGGAATTCGCTCACAAAACCGTTCAGCGGCGGCAGGCCCGCGATGGCCACCGCGCCCACCAAGAAGGTGGCGCCCGTCCACGGCATCCGCTTCCCCAGCCCGCCGAGGCGGTCCAGCTCCAGCGTGCCGGTGCCGTGCAACACCCCGCCCGCCCCGAGGAACAACAGGCCTTTGAACAGGGCATGGTTCACCACGTGCAGCAGCGCGCCGCCGAATCCGAGCACCATCAGGGCCGGCGAACCCGTGCTCCGGCCCAGCAGGCCGACGCCGAGACCCAGCGCGATGATGCCGATGTTCTCGACGCTGTGATAGGCCAGCAGCCGCTTCAGGTCATGCTGCGCCAGCGCAAACAGGACGCCGAGCACGCCCGAGGTCAGCCCGATGCCGATGAGCATCCACCCCCACCACAACGGCGGCGGGCCCAGAAACGTCAGCGCGCGCAGCAATCCGTAAATCCCGGTCTTGATCATCACGCCCGACATCAACGCCGAGACGTGGCTCGGCGCGGCGGGATGCGCCTCCGGCAGCCACACGTGGAACGGCATGAAGCCGGCCTTGGTGCCGAACCCGACGATGGCCAGCAGAAAGACCACGCCCGCCAGCCCGTGCGCCTGCCCGCCCTGCCCCGCCCACACCGCGAAGTCCATGGAGCCGGTTTCGCGCGCCAGCAAAAGGAAAAACACCAGCAGGAAGGCGGTGCCCAGGTGCGTCGCCACCAAATAAACCCAGCCGGCCGCGCGCACCGATTCCCGCTCGTGCTCAAAGGTCACCAGAAAGAAGGACGCCACGGCCATCAACTCCCAAGCGAACAGGAACAGCACCGCGTTGCGCGCCACCAGCACCAGCGCCATGCCGAGGACCAGGAAGGCATAGAAGAACCACGCCGGCCCGAGCGCGCGCCGCCCCTGCCACGCGCGCAAATAGCCGACGCCGTAGATGGCCGCGACCGCCGCCAGCACCAGCGTGGGCAGAAGGAACCAGGCCGAAAGCGGGTCCAGCGCGATGAGGAATTCCCCGAATGGCACCGGCCAGGGCCGACGCCATGATTCCACCGCGCCGCCCGCCAGCACCTGCACCGCCGGAACGCAACCCAACGCGGCGGCCCCGGCCACCGCGCCGGCGCCCAGCCAGGAAAAACTCCGGCCGGGCCGGCTCAGCAGCAGCACCGCCAGCGCGCCCGCGAGCAGGATCGCCGTGGCCAGCCACAACCAGATCACGGCGGAGCCTCCTTCGGCGGCGGCGCCGTCCGCCCGCGCAGACCGTCACTGATCCGTCTGGCCGCCGCCAGAATCTCGTCCCGCCCGGCCTGCCGGACGATGAGCGCCTTGAAGTCGGGATTGCGCAGGGCGAAGGCCAGACGCGAGAGCAGATGCAGGTGCGCCTTGACCGTGGGGCTGATAAGCGTGAACAAGGTGTGCACCGGGCGGCCGTCGAGCGCGCCGAAATCCACCGGCGATTCCAGGAAACACAACGTCACCAGCGGCTGCGGCACATGCAGCACGATCGGATTCCGCACATGCGGAATGGCGATGCCGTCGCCGATGGCGGTCGACTCCAACGCCTCGCGCGCCAGCAGCACCTGCAGCAGAAACTCACGGTCCACCTGGTCCGGCAGGCGCAACACTTCGACCACGCTGCGCAGGGCCGCCGGCTTGTCGGTGCCCGCCAGACGATAGAAGACCCCGCCCGCTTCCAAGGCATCGGACAATTCCGGGAGCGATCCCGTGCCGCCTTCCGGCTCCTCAAAAATCCGGGGTGACACGTTGATGCGGTTGGCCGTCGCCCACTCCAACAGCTCGGCGCGATTGAACCGGTACTGTCCACTCAGGCGATAACCAGGCAGCTTCCGCTCATCAATCCAGCGATAAACTGTCTTATCTGAGACATTCAGCAATCCAGAGACGTCTTTGACTGTAAGCTGCATCTATCTAAAACGGTCGAGGCTGGAGGTCGCTTTGGACATTTTTAGACACAATCGAAATCGTGTCTTGTAATGTCAAGCGTGCGCCAAATAGCGGGCGACATTGGTGCCCTACCAACCCAGCATCAGGATCAGCATTCCGGCAATGGTCGTGAGGATCGTGACGGGAATGCCGAACTTGGCGTAGTCCCAGAAGCCGACCTCGACCTGGCCGCGCGCGGACTCGACCACGATGATGTTGGCCACGGAGCCGAGGATGGTGAGGTTGCCCGCGAAGGTTGTCGCCAGCGCCATGACCTTCCACATCAGTTCCGGATCGGCGAAGCCGGGGATCCATTTGCCGGCCACCAGCACGAACGGGACGTTGGAGAAGATGTTGGAGCCGGCGACGGAGAACCAGGCGAGATTCCAGGCCTGCGTCCCGGCGGTGGTCCCAAAGAGGCCATGCAGTCGGGCATACAGCTGGTCGGGCATGCCGGTGCTATTCAAGCCCTCCACGACCACGAACAGGCCGGCGAAGAAAAGCAGCAGATGCCAGTCCACCAGCTTGAGCACCTGGTGGGTGTCGCGGCGCGCCAGGACCATGACGAGCGCCGCGCCGCCGAGCGCCGTCCAGGACAGGTTCAGCCCGGCGAAGAAACCCACGAACATCAGCGCCAGCACGCCGAACGTGATCCGCAGCAGGCGCCGGTCGACCGGGCGTCGCGCGGCCGCGGCGGATTGGATGGGATCCTCGCCGAGTTCCCGGCGAAACCCGTAGCGCAGGATGGCGTACTGAATCGCCAGGCCGGCCGCCGCCACCGGCAGGAGCGCCGCCGAGAAATGGAGAAAATGGATCCGCGACAGATGGCCGATGATCATGTTCTGCGGATTGCCCACCAGGGTGGCCACGCTGCCGAGGTTCGCGCTCATGGCCAGCGCCAGCAGGTAGGGCAGCAGCGGCAGCCGGCCGCGCACCACGACCGCCACCACCAGCGGCGTGAGCATGAAACAGATCGTGTCGTTGACGAGCAGAGCCGAGAGCACGCCCGACGTGAGGATCAGGTAGAGCAGCAGGCGCCGCGGCGTCCCGGCGGTCCGCAGCACCCAGTCCGCCGTCCAGTCGAAGAACCCGGCCAGGTAGAGGTAGGCGGAGATGAGGCTCATGCCGAGCAGCAGCACGAGCGTGTCGTAATCCACCGCGCGGTAGGCCTGCTCCGGCGTCAGCACGCCGCAGACCACCATGAGCACCGTGCCGAGCAGCGCCGCGGCGGGCCGATTCAACGGCAGCACCTTCAGGCGCCGCCCGCTGATCAGCAGGTAGGTGATCGCAAAGATGGCGAGGGCGACGATTTCTCTCCGCATCATGGCCGCGCTTTCCGCCGTGCCGGTGCCCGCCTACTCCCCGCCCCGCCACGTCAAGGCGTGGCAGAGGGCCACGCCCGCGGCGTCGGCCTCGTCGGTGGCCAGCGGCGCACCGTGGCCCAGCAGGCTCATGACGGTGCGCTGCATCTGCTGCTTGCTCGCGCGGCCCACTCCCACCACCGCCTGCTTGACCCGCAGCGGCGGATATTCGTACACCGGCCGGTCGCGCAGGGCGGCCGCCGCGATGGCGGCGCCGCGCGCCGCGCCCAGGATTTGGGCCGTCCGGATGTTCTGCACGTAGATGGTCTGCTCCAGCGCCACATGCCGCACGTCGGCGTCGGCGAGGAACTCCGTGACCGCGCGGTGGATCTCGGCCAGCGCCGCGGCCATCGAGCGGCGGGCCGGCACGCGCACGGTCCGCGCCCGGAGCAGCACCGCCGGGCGCCCGGGCCGAAACTCGATCAGCGCGAGGCCGGTGCCGCGCAGGCTGGGGTCGATGCCCAGCACGCAGCCGGCGAAGGCGGGCCGGCGCAGATCGGACGCCGCGGGCCAGGCGGGGGCCGCCAGCTTCCCCGCCAGTTTCGCCTTCCACATCTGTCGCACGTTCATTCGCGGCATGGGTGAAATCACGGAATACACGGAACGCGCCGAAATGAAATGATTATCCTCCATCCGATTTGACCACGAATTGCCCGGATAAACCCGGATCGCTTGGTAGGAGCGGGCTCACCCGCGATCAAATGTGGTCGCCTGCTCCTCGACAAACTCAGGGGCCCTGGACCTGGCGGACAGACCAGAGCGTATCTTCAATCTCCCGTTTTCGCGATCTGTCATCCTGAGCGCAGCGAAGGATCCAGCACGACTTCGTAGCGAGCATCGACGGTGTCCCACTGGATTCTTCACTACGTTCAGAATGACAATCCGATTCCGAAGACACGCCCGAGCCGGCTCCTGCAAGCATTGCGGATTCTGTCTCGCTCAGCATGTCATCCCAATCATCCGTGCAATCCGTGGTAAAGCAGTCCGCGGTCAGAACAGCAGCTTCAGGCCGGCGGCCAGCGTCAGGCCGAGCACGATGATTTCAAACCATCGCTGGTTGATCCGCTGGACGAGCCACCGGCCGGCAAAGGCGCCGGCCAGCACCGCCGGCGCCAGCAGCGCGTTGGCGGCCAGGCTCGCCGGCGTGATCATGCCGAGGCCGGCCATGAACGGCACTTTGAACAGGTTGAGACAGAGGAAAAACACCGCGCCGGTGCCGATGAACTCCAGCTTCGGCAGACCCATCGCGAAGAGATAGAGGATCATGACCGGACCGGCCGCGTTCGCCACTTGGGTGGTGAATCCGGCCAGCACGCCCACCGCCGCGCCCACGCCCGCCGGCACTGCGGCCGCCAGTGCCTCGTCGCCCCGCCCCCGGCGGGCCTGCCACCGGCGCCACAGGTGCAACGCAAACATCGCCAGGATGATTCCGCCGATCAGCCGCCGCACCGCCGCGTCATCCAGGCGTCCGAGCGCGAGCGTGCCCAAACCGACGCCGAGGGCGGTCCAGGGGAACAGGCGCCAGAGGTGACGCCACACCGTGTGGCGGTGGTAGCTCGCCACCGCATAAATGTCGCCGACGATCAGCAGCGGCAGGACGAGCCCGGTGGCCTGTTTCGCCGGCAGGGCCATGGTGAACAGGGCC
>CAZAFS010000149.1:5755-7141 GCA_964484165.1 uncultured Opitutaceae bacterium
CGGCAGGACGAGCCCGGTGGCCTGTTTCGCCGGCAGGGCCATGGTGAACAGGGCCACGCACAGGATGCCGAGCCCGGCGATGCCGGTCTTCGACATGCCGGCGATGAAGGCGCCGAAGACGGCGAGCGCCCATTGCCAAGGTTCAAGATGCATTCAGGAAGAGCGGTTAAACCACTGATTCACACTGATGGTCGCTGATATTCATACCGCGAGGAAATCTTTTGCCACAGAGGACACGGAGAAATCGATCCGAGATCACAGAGGCGGACTCGGATTGTCCATCTCTGTGCCCGCTGTGTCTATGTGGTTCCATTCTACTCGTGTGCCTTCGCTGATTGAGGCGACGCCGCGGCCTTTGCCATCCAGGCTTTCCCGAAATGTCCTCGCCCCGCCGGAAAGTCCGGATAAAACAGCCTGCGTGAAGCGCGCCTTGAACCGGAAGCCTTCCAGTGCGGCCGCCCTTCCGCCGGCCGGAAGTTGAAGGCCCCTCCCGAGACCCAGACTTCGGCCTATCATCCCACCATGATTGGCAAATCCACATATTGGTCAGCCTAGACAACGTTGGCGTGTCATTCCGGCTGCAATATCTCCATATGAAAACATCGGTGATCCTAGTTGGTATTCTTGCGGTGCTGCTCTCAAGCCGCGCAGAAGCGTGGCCTACTCGACTTTACAGTGACGCTGAAGTTGTGGAACAAGCGGAATTGATCGTCATCGCCCGCATCAAAGAGGGTTCGATCAAGAAGATATTCCACGGGGGTGGAAGTAGCTACGAGCATCGCGCCATCCTCATCGTGTCGCGTGTCATCAAAGGCGAGTTCCACGAAAAGGAACTGCCCATCATGATTCACTATGGCCTTCTTCCTGTTTCCGCCCGGTATCAAAACGACTTGGCTCATGGTGATGCCACAGTGCGCTCGCCGCCTGAAGAACCGGGGGAAAGCGTCAGGATCTACGAAGACAACCCCAGCGAAGGATTCTTCAGGCCGAGCGGCGATGTTCATCAGGAGCAGATCTGGTTGCTGCGTCATCGAAGTTCACCCCGAGCCAAGGACTATTCAGATGTCTCCACCACTGATCTCCTGGGTATCTGGGAGCCGGAAGATCTTCAGCCACCAGCAAAGGAGCAACAGTTGGCCAAATATCTCCACACCCCATGACGCCTAACAATGCGCTGCAGCGGACGGTCTTTGGCCGCCGCTGAGCTTGCGTCCGTTAATCCAACTGTCGCCGCGAAATGGGGGTCACCTACCCTCTACCTTCTTCCAAGTCGGATTGGAAAAGAGATGCCCACCGGCCATCACTCGAAAGCGGCGCCGCCCGCGACCCCGCGGCGGAGCTGGCCGCAGGCCGCGTCGATGTCGCGCCCGCGGGGGCGCCGGAAAT
>CAZAFS010000150.1:0-7069 GCA_964484165.1 uncultured Opitutaceae bacterium
CAGCTCCGTAGTTCCGCAACTCTGTCGTTCCGTCGCACCGTAGTTCCGCCGTTCCGCCGTTCCGTAGCTCCGCCGCTCCGTAAGTCCGTAACACCGCCGCTCCAAGCTTGTCCGGACGCAGGCGGGGTGCCATCCTCGGCCCCAAGACCCCATGAACCCGTCCCCGGGCCACATCACCATCCTCACCCCCTGCCGCAACGAACGCGAGAATGTGGGGCCGCTGCACGAACGCGTTCGGTCGGTCATGGCGGCCTTTGCGAGTGAAAATGAAGGTGAGAGTGCAAGGGGGAGAAAGAGTGAAAGTGAAAGTAGAGGTGAACGGGGCACAGCAGGCGCGGAGGGCAAACTTGAGTGGGAGCACCTGTTCATCGACAACGCCTCGACGGACGGGACGCTGGACGAGCTGCGCCGCCTCGCGGCGGCGGACTCGCGGGTCAAGATCATCGTCAACCAGCGCAATTTCGGCCACGTGCGCTCGCCGTTTCACGGCCTCTTGCAGGCGGGAGGCGACGCAGTGATTGTGATTGCGGCCGACCTGCAAGACCCGCCTGAGCTCATCCCCGAATTCATCAGGAAATGGCGGGAAGGCTTCCCGGTCGTGGTGGGGCAGAAGACCAACAGCCAAGAGTCAGCGCTGTTTTTCACCGTCCGCCGCGCTTACTACCGCCTGGTCAAGAACCTGGCCGAGGTCGAGTTGCTGGAGAACGTCACCGGCTTTGGCCTGTACGGCCGAACGGTGATCGAGGCGTTTCGGGCGCTCGATGACCCCTACCCCTACGTGCGGGGATTGATTTGCGAGCTGGGATATCCGGTGGCGCGAGTGCCCTACGAGCAGCCCCGGCGTCTGCGCGGCGTCACCAAGAATAATTTCTACACTCTCTATGATTTGGCGATGCTCGGCATTACCAGTCACTCGAAGGTGCCGCTGCGTCTGGCCGCGATGCTGGGCTTTGCGGCGTCGCTGGCGTCGTTCTGCGCCGGCATGGTGTATCTGCTCTACAAGCTGATCTTCTGGCAGCGGTTCGCGCTCGGCGTGGCTCCCGTCGTGATCGGCCTGTTCTTTCTCGGGTCGGTGCAACTCTTTTTCATCGGCATCATCGGCGAATATCTTGGCGCCATCCACACCCGGGTGACCAAACGCCCCCTGGTCGTGGAGAAAGAGCGGATCGGGTTCTGATGCGCAGCCGGGCCGCAGGATCGCTGCTTCTTGGGTTCCTCCTCGTCACGCCATAGCACATCGGGAGAAGGCGGATCCCTTTCACCCTCACTCCGTCGGCAACGGGCACACCTACGGCGGGTCTTTTTCACTGCCTCCCTCGCGCAGTCCCGCTTTATCGAGCGAAAGCGGGTCACCTCTCGCCTTGCCGAAGCTCTACAGGCGCCGTGGCGGAACGCCCCTTCTTGAATTTTTCCTCTTCCCTCTTGAATCGGCGCACGCCTGCAGCGCCGCGTGTGCGCTCACACGGCGGTGAGGAACGGCTTGTATTCTGGGACCAGCTTCTGGATCTCTAATTTCACCTGATTCGAATCCATGCTCGCCGCCTTGTCGTGAATGTTGAGGAGCCCCCGTCGGAGGGTATCAAACGGCAGCGGCTCGCCCACGAAACGCATGATCTTGGGATGGTCCGTCGCCACCATGTTCTCGGAGTTGTGGTGGGTCTCCTCAAAGAGTTTTTCTCCCGGCCGCAGGCCGGTGAAATTGATTTCAATGTCTAAGTCTGGCTTCAAGCCGCTCAACTCTATCAACTGCCTTGCGACGTCGACGATCTTTACGAGTTTGCCCATATCTAGCACGAAGATCTCGCCACCCTGCCCCAGCGTTGCGCTCTGGAGCACCAGGCCGACCGCTTCCTCGATGGTCATAAAGTAACGTGTAACCTCCGGATGGGTGACCGTGACCGGTCCTCCGGCAGCGATTTGTTTCTTGAAAGTCGGAATCACGCTGCCGGACGAACCAAGGACATTGCCAAACCGCACGGCCATGAATTTCGTTCGCGTCTCCGCCGCGATCGGGGGCTCTGAATTCTGGGTTCTGAATTCCGGGTTGCCTAACTCTGCGACCCGAACTCCGACTTCCGAGGCGCTTAATTCACCTTCGAACGGCGGCACTGACCGAAGATCGCTCCCCCCATTTCCCCCCTCCGGCCGCCCGCCTTGACCAAGACGGTTCGGCGCGGCCTGCTGACTTCTGACCTCTGACCTCTGGCTGCCGACTGCCGCCCGCTGCCCACTTTCACCCTCACTTTCACTCTGCGCCCTGCTGCCGATCTCCCGCTGCAGCGCCTGAATGTAGAGCTCGGCCAGCCGTTTGGTGGCCCCCATGGTATTCGTGGGATTGATGGCCTTGTCGGTGGAAATGAGCACATACCGTTCGACGCCATATGCCACGGACAACTTTGCCAGGTGCTTCGTCCCGATGGTATTGTTGCGGAAAGCTTCGTAAGGCTGAGATTCCATCATGGGCACATGCTTATGCGCGGCCGCGTGGAAAACCAGATGGGGATGAAAACGCTCGAAAATCCCGCGCATGCGTTCGTCGTCGAGAATGTCGGCCACGAGCGGCACGATCTGGGCGCCGCAGCCGAGGCCGAGCAATTCCTGCTCGATCTGGAACATCTGCACCTCGCACCGCTCCACGAGCAACAGGCGCAGGGGATGGTATCCGGCGATCTGCCGGCAGAGTTCGCTGCCAATGCTTCCGCCCGCGCCCGTGACCATCACCACCTTGTCCCGCACCAGCTCCAGGATGCGCACTGCCTCCAGATTGATGCGTTCCCGCCCGAGCAGATCCTCGAGCTGCACCGGCCGGATCTGGGAGACCTTCACGGCGCCGTTCACCATCTGTTCGTAGGACGGGACGATCTCGAACCGGAGCCTCGCCTCGTTGAATACCTGCACCACCTCGTGCACCCGCCGCCCACTCGCACTGGGCATGGCGATGACCGCCTCATCCGCCTTGATCGTGCCCTTCGTCAACAGTTCCGGCCGGCCGAGAACGGGCACGCCGTGAACACGCGTGTTCCATTTGGCGGGGTCATCGTCGAAGAACGCAACCGGCGTCATGCACAGGTCCCGGCGCAACGCCATTTCCTTGGCCAAGTGAGCGCCCACATCGCCAGCGCCGACGATCACGATACGGCGCGACGCCTTCCCGGGCTTCCCATTGCCCCTCTGCCATTCCCGGAACATCCGGAACACCACGCGTATGCCAATCAGTCCGAAGGTATCCAGGATGAAACCAAGGATGATGATGGACCGCGGCGGAGCATGTTGGCCCTTTGTGACCTGCCAAACAGTTGTGGAGATCAGCCCGGCCGCTGCACAGGCCAAGACGATGCGCCGGGCATCGGGGAGGCTGAAGTAGCTCAGCAGGCTGCGGAACTGCCCGAATACAAAAAGAGCAACCAACTCGACCGGCAGCGACCATGACAGCGTCCGCCAGAACAGCGTCTGCTGGTCGATGGGAGGATGAAACTCAAAGCGGATCAGGTAGGCCAGCCAGTGGGCCGCAACGATCACACCACAGTAAGCCACGCCCAACAACAGCACCTTCGTGTAGTCGGTACCCGCCACAAATGGCGGGCGACTGAGGCTCATCCCCACTCCAAAGGGAGGACTGCTGCCGTCCCTTGTCGCGGCAAAAGGCGAACTGCTATCGTTGCTGCCATTATCCATGTTGCTCATGCGTGCCTGAGAGATCCGGCAAAATGCCGCATTTCGAGTGAATCGAAACGCTTATACGTTCTGAATGCCTGGGTCGAGTCGGAAACATTCTCTCACCGCGGTGCCGCGCTATCGTAAAGAATGCGACATGAGGTTTCCCCAGAAAAATCCAAAGACTATGCCGGGTGGGTGTTGCCACCCACACATCGCCCATTCCCTCTTCGCCCCCTTTCCCCGGTGGTGCGGAACTGAACCACTCGCACCTTGGGCGCGCTCCTTTATTCCAGCTTCACTTTCACTTTACCAACATGTTTCCACTGCGTTGGCCCCGGGCGGAGGATAGGGAACCAGCGGCTGGGTCTGCCCAACTACAGCGACAAATTCATCGGCAGCGCCAAATCTCTCACCCTGCCGCGGGCGGCGTCGAAGAAGCGCCGTCTTTCGCGCGCGCTTCGCCGTGGTTGTCGGGCTTGAATTCCGGCAGCGTGGCGTGATCCAACGCAGAGATACCACGCCGGGCAAACACCTGTCCAACCGTCAGGAAGAGAATCTTCACGTCGAGCCAGAAACTGCGGCGTTCCACATACCCCACGTCGAGCGCTAATTTCTGTTCCCACGTGAATGCATTGCGGTCATTGACCTGGCACCAACCGGTGAGACCCCACGCACCGAGATCCCGGCATAGCACATCTTCGACAACGCTTCCTCCACACTGGTCTCCCGTCGGCGGTAGCGTTTGATGATCGCCGTTTTGAACGGCAGCGAACGCAGCTCGAGTATCTGCAGCGTCACCCGCCCGGCCCGGGTGTGCAGCTGGCGTTCGTGGTGCCCGGCGCGAGTGTCCACGCGGTCTGGACTCCGCTCGTAGCGCTTCGCCCCGCACAAGCGATCGGCTGCGGGGTCCAAGAGCGCGTTCAGGGTTTCTTCCACAATGGAACGGACCACTTCGCCCAAGGGCTCCTGCACCAAGACTTCATCGATCTTGATGACCTCGCCCAAGGGCTTGGTCGTTGGGGGGCAGCAGGCGGGGCTTCTGGCGACCGTCGGAGCTACAATCTCATCAGACCTGCCGGCTGGTGGTTCGGGTTCGCGGATAACCCACTTCATGCCGACCCTTCCAAAATGTGCGAAACATGCCGGACGTCATCAGTGATTAGGAAAATCCAAACCGCTCGTAAACCAAGGTCGGGCGCGAAGCATTCCAGAACCCACAATGGACTTGCCCTTCGTACTGGCTACCCAACCGCGCAACAACACCGGCATCCAAAAGACTCGCGACACCGAGGGCCTGCGGCTAAGTACACATCCGTATAATATGAAACCCCTCCCCAAAGGCGAATCCGGCTTGAGTCCCGCGAAACAAGGCAAGCGCTCTCAGCGCTTCAACCGAGCGAGCGCCGGGAAACGGTGTCATCTGCGATTTGAAACATGCCCAAGCCTTGAGCTTCTGTTCAATAAAATCTGTGATATTCGAAACCCAGTTCGGCGTGAAATTGGGCTCAATATGAGGTGCGTTCCAGTGGGTTTCCGACAGCGTCTCGTAGGCCGCCACCAATTCGATCTTCGCTCCGGCTTTGACGGGGCGCACCGCCACCATGGCGCTATCGAAAACGATGCGATGATCGACATGCCTGTCCGGATACGGCACCATGACAATGTTCGGCCTAACTTGCTGCACAACAGCAGCAATTCGACCATTTAATTCATGCGTTTTCACAGCGGCCACCCTCGTCGCAGGAATACTCCAAAAAACATATCGTTCCACCCCGATCAGCCGGTGGGCGGCCTTGGCTTCCTCAACGGTCTGGCGATAGGCCGCCTCGGTATACAGCGGCGGTCGATGCCCCGAAACGGTAAGCACGGTTACGCTATACCCATTTTCAGCATACTTTGCCATCGTACCACCGACGCCGAGAATCTCGTCGTCGGGATGCGGAGCGATCACCAACAGGTGCTTCTTCTTCATTGGATTAGTCGCAAATCTTGGGTTCTGGCATGGGAAGGATGAACCGGCCGCCTTGAGCCCGGAATGCCTTGTGCCGTTCCATGATGTTCTCGGCAAAATTCCATGCCAAGATCAGTAGATAATCCGGTTTGCGACGATAAAGCTCCTCGGCGGAAACAACAGGAATGTGATGGCCAGGGCTATACAGGTTTTGTTTCAGCGGGTTATCGTCGACCAGGAACTCCAGCGCCTGCCCAAGCTGGAAATGGGTAAGCAGTGTCGTGGCTTTGGTCGGTGCGCCAAACCCGGCGATCGTCGCTCCCCGCTCTTTCAATCCCCGAATCAGCTTCGACAGATCTGCGCCTATGCGATTAATCCTTTCGCCGAACTGGCGGAAGGTGCCAGCGAGATGGAGGCCGGCAGCCCGTTCCAGCCGAATCAATTCGTCGACGGATCCGTCGGGCTCGCGCGGACCGCCCGCTTTCTGGGAGATCAGCCGAATCGATCCGCCCTGTGGGCTAATCCGCTGTGCCGCGATCACCTCGAAACCAAGGCACCGGAGAAAGGCGACCAGCGGCTCAACACTGTGAAAGTCCAGATGTTCATGATAAATCGTGTCGAACCAGCCGTTTTGGACGATATCAAGCGCATAGCCGACTTCCACCACGAACAAACCGTCGTCCGCTAGCCAGCACTTGACGCCCTCAACTACGCTTTTCAGGTCATCGATATGCGCGCATGCGTTGTGCGCATTTATGAGAATCGCCTTCCCATAGGTTTTCTCGCATTCTTTCGCGACCTCGAGACTGAAGAATTCGCAAAGTGTCTCAATACCATCCTCATTCGCCCGCTGCGCAATCTCAATCGCCGGATCCAGTCCGAGGACCTTGTATCCAGCATGCTTGAAAAACCTCAGCGCCGTCCCATCATTGGATCCGACATCGACGACGAGTCCGCTGCGCGGAAGAGCGAAGCGCTTGATCACGTATGCAGTATAGTCGCCGAGGTGCTTCACAAAGACCGGAGAGGTGCCCGAGACATACGAATAGTTGCGCTGGTACAAGATCTCTGGGTGGACCACGTGGCCCAGCTGGAGATGATGGCAATCACTACAAAAATATACCTCCAGCGGGTACGCCGTCTGCGGCCGGCCGAGTGCACTTCGAGCAACAAAGTGATTTCCCGGCGGCGTAGGCGTCAGCGCAATCACACGCTCCAGATTCCGACTCTCACACAAGCGACAGCATTCCTTCCTGTAAACTTCCCACTTCATTTGGGGAGTAGAGTTTTGGGATCCACGAGCTCAACCCGGACAACGTCGCTTTCGTAGGCCGTCTCGTCCCGGGGGTTCCGGCTCATCACGATCAAGTCCGTATCTTCCAAGAAGATGGTAGCGTGTTCTTCCATGGGGGGCGTGAAAACCATACTCCCCTTGCTGAATACGATCTTCTCGAGCGCCTC
>CAZAFS010000151.1:0-7025 GCA_964484165.1 uncultured Opitutaceae bacterium
TCGCGGGCGATCGCCGGTCGGCTCAGCGGCGGCATTCGGCGATGCCGCCCTACAGCATGGGCGCAGCAAGACTGCGCCCCTACAAAATCGCGGAATCCGCGTCGTAGGAAGCCCGCTCGCGGGCGATCGCCGGTCGGCTCAGCGGCGGCATTCGGCGATGCCGCCCTACAGAATTGCGAATTCAACTCCCGGCTTAGCCCTGCGCCGCCGCGGCTTCCTCAAAAAAGCCGAGGTGGCGGTAGCGCTCGTAGCGCCGGTCGAGCAACTCCTCGACGGGAAGCTTTTCCAATTCCGCGAGGTGCCGGCGGAGCGCGGCCTGGACCGCCGCGAAGGTTTCTTCGGGTCCATTGTGCGCGCCGCCGAGGGGCTCGGGGATGACTTCCTCGATGATCTTGAACGCCGCCAGATTGTGCGCGGTCGGCTTCAGGGCCTCGGCCGCGCGCGCGGCGGCGCCGGCGTCCTTCCACAGAATCGCCGCGCAGCCCTCGGGGGTGATGACCGAATAGTAGCTGTTCTCCAACATCAGCACCCGGTCGGTCACGCCGATGCCGAGCGCGCCCCCGGAGCCGCCCTCGCCGATGACGACCGCCACCGTCGGGACCCGGAGCAGGGACATTTCGCGCAGGTTCCTGGCGATGGCCTCGGCCACGTGCCGCTCCTCGGCGCCGATGCCCGGAAAGGCACCGGGGGTGTCGATGAACGAAATCACCGGCAGGCCGAACTTCTCCGCCGTTTTCATCAGCCGCAGCGCCTTGCGGTAGCCCTCCGGATGGGGCATGCCGAAATTGCGCGCGATCTTCTCCTTGGTCTCGCGGCCCTTGTGCTGGGCCACCAGCATCACCGCGCGGCCGTCGAAAAAGGCCGGGCCGCCGATGAGGGCCAGATCGTCGTGGAACAGCCGGTCGCCGTGGAATTCCTGGAAGCCCTCGAACAAGGCGTTGATATAGTCGAGCGCGTAGGGCCGCCGGGGGTGGCGGGCGATCTGCACCCGCTGCCAGGACGTGAGGTTCGAGTAGATCTCCTCCCGCGTCACCACGATCTTCGCTTCGACGGCGGCGATCTCCTTGGAGAGATCGATGTGGTTTTCGATGGCCTGCTGGTGGAGCTGGTCCAGTTGCTTCTCCAATTCGCGCAGCGGCCTTTCGAATTCCAGCGCATAGGAGGCGGGTTTGGCCATGCGCAGAGGCTACGGGTGGAACGGAAAGCGTGTCAACCGGGCGGTGGGGCGGGTCCGTTGGCCAATTCGGGCGCCAACTTGTAGGTCGGGGTTTATCCCCGACAGAAGGACGTCGACGGCTTCAATGTCGGGCATTCCGCCGTCGCCAAGGCTATGGCGGACAGGAAAGCCCGACCTACACAAACTCCCCCTGCTTCGGCCCGGAGAGGACCCGGGCCGTCGGCCGGGCGCGGCCGGAAAAAAAGGACGGCTCGGGGGCCGTCCTCGCGCTGCCGCCGGATGGGGCGGCCGGCTATTTCTGCATGTCGGCTTCGATGCCGATCGTCACGGGCACGTCGTCGCCGAGCATCCCGGCGTAGCGGGTGATGCCGAAATCATTCCGGTTGACCGTGGCCATGACCTCCCAGCCGGAGAGCATGGCTCCGCGCATGCCGGGCCCGAAGCCGAGCGCCTTCACTTTCAGGACGGTCTCCTTGGTGACGCCGTGGATCGTGAGATCGCCCGTGACATCGAAGGTGTTCTCGCCGGTCTTCTTCCAGGATTTGCTCTTGAAGGCGATGGCGGGAAACTTCGTGGCGTCGAAGAAGTGGTCGCTGCGCAGATCGTCGTCCCGCGCCGTCGAGCGCGTGTCGACGCTCGGCACCTCGATCGTGGCCTCGACGGTGCTGTTCTCGAGGTTGTCCCGATCGACCACGATGGTGCCCGAGAACTTGGTGAAGCTGCCGGGGACGTTGGTGAAGAAGTGGCGGATCGTGAAGCCGACCGAGGAGTGGACGGGATCGATCTTGTAGGTTTCAACGGCGGCGCGCGCCGGAGCGAGCAGGCTTAGGGCGAGGGCGCCCACGGAGAGGACGGGAAGCAGGCGTTTCATGTTGGGTGAATGTTCGATTCGAAGGATGGAAGGAACCGAGGCTGTTGATTTAGCCGATAAGCGGGAAAACGCAAATTGGAGCCGGGGTGGATCCGCCGGTAGAGGGGAGAGGGGGCGGGTCGGCGCGGATCAAAGGTGAAACCAATCGGCCGCTGTAGCCGGCCGCGGTGAGGCCGGCCATCCGGGGTCGGCGACCCCGGCTACACCAACCCCAGGCCAAAACCATCGCGCCGAATCAGGCCCGGTCGGTCGGCGCGCCAATCATCCTCGACTGGAGCCGCGCATTGGCGTCGGATGTGCGGGCATTCGAACCCAGGGCCCCACGAGCCTTTTCCACAGTGACCATCTTCCGGGACTTCATCCTTTCCTCTTCCCGCCGGCTGGCGATGCCCATCCTATCCTATCCGGGAGCGAACCTGGTCGGCTGCACGGTGCGCGAGCTGGTGACCAACCCGGAGGCGCAGGCGGCCGTGCAGCAGGCGCTGCACGAGCGCTACGGGCTGTCCTTTGTGATGACGGCGATGGACCTGAGCGTCGAGGCCGGGGAATTCGGCGCGCCGGTCACGCTGACGGACGCGGAGATTCCGTTCGTCTCGGCCCGCCTGGTCACGAGCGAGCCGGAGATTGCGCGGCTGCCCGTCCCCCGCGCCGGAGCGGGCCGCACCCGGGTTTATCTGGACACCGTGCGCCGGCTGGTGGCGCGGCCCGGGGCGCCGCTGGTACTGGGCGGCATGATCGGGCCCCTGTCGCTGGCGGCCCGGCTTTTCGGCGTGAGTGAAACGCTGACCGAAACGGCCGATCACCCGGAGCTGATTCATCCGCTCCTCGAAAAGGTGGCCGCCTTCCTGACCGACTATGCGCGGGCCTTCAAGGCGGCCGGCGCCCACGGGCTGATCGTGGCGGAGCCGACGGCCGGCATCATTTCGCCGCGCGCCACCCGTGAATTCTCGTCCGCTTACCTGCGCCGCATCATCGCGGCGGTGGCGGACGACCGCTTCGAGGTCGTCCTGCACAACTGCGGGGCGCGCCTGGTGCATCTGCCCGCCACCCTGGAGGCGGGCGCGCAGGTCTGCCATTTCGGCAAGCCGATGGATCTGCTGGCGGCGCTGACGCAGGTTCCCGCCGGCACCATCCTCTGCGGCAATCTCGATCCCGTGGGCGTGTTCGCCCACGGCGAGGCGGCCGACGTGCGGCAGCGGACGATTGAGCTGCTGGAAACGACGCGGGCGCACCGGGGATTCGTCATCTCGTCGGGCTGCGACGTGCCGCCCGGCACGCCGTTGGCCAATCTCGACGCGTTCTTTGCCGCGGTGCGGGAGTTCAACGCCTCCCCCGGAGGGGCTCCCGGGCGATGAACCTTCGGGAACGGATCGACGCCTTCTGGTCAGGCGAGCGGCCCGACCAGATTCCCTACACGATTTACTGGAACGAATGGCGCCACACGGCGGAGGATCCCGCCTGGCCGGCCCTGTACGCGAACGGCCTGGGCGTGACCTGGTACCTCCGCTCGTTCGCCACCGCCGTGCCTGGCGCCGAGCTGGCCGACGAACGGTACGAGCAGGCGGGCACACCGCTGCGGCGGCAGACCTGGCGCACGCCGGTCGGCGAGATCCACGCCACCTGGGAGAGCGGCTGGAACAAGAAGTATTTCCTCGAAACGCCGGCGGACTACCGGGTGATGACCTGGGTCGTGGAGCACACCGAGATCACGCCGCGCTACGAGGCCTACGCCGCCGAGGCGGCGGCGCTGCCACCGTGGGGGATCGCGATCCCGGAGCTATGGCGCACGCCGCTGCAGCAGATGCTGGTGGATTTCGCCGGGCTGGAGAACTTCTGCTGGCACCTCGGGGAGTACGAGGAGGAAGTGCGGCGGCTCTACGCCGCGCTGCGGCGCAACTTCCGGCGCATCGTCGAAATCGTCGCCGCGGGGCCGGGGCGGTATCTCTCCAACCTGGAGAACTTCACCGCCGACACCCTCGGGCCCCGGCGCTACCGGGAGTTTCTGCTGCCGGTGTACGAGGAGTGTTTTCCGATGCTCCACGCCGCGGGCAAGATCATCGGGTGCCATTACGACGGGCTCCTGGCGAGCTGCCGGGAGCTCATCGCCGGCGCGCCGATCGACCTGATCGAATCGCTCACGCCCCCGCCGGAGGGCGACCTGACGCTGGCCGAGGCCCGGACGGCCTGGCCCGACAAGCTGATCTGGTCGAACATCAACGTCGGCTGCTACGAACTGCCGCCGCCGGAACTGAAGGCGCTGGTATTGCGGCGCGTGGCCGAGGCGGCGCCCGACGGCCGCCGGTTCGCGTTCGAGGTTTCGGAGCAATATCCAGCCAACTGGAAGGAATCGATGCCCGTGGTGCTCGAGGCCCTGCAGGAAACCCGGGTCTAGGGCGTGTCTTCGGAATGTATTGTCATCGCGAGGCCCGCAGAGCGGGCCGTGGCGATCCAGCCCCGACCCGGTCGGGGTCCAGCTGGATTGCTTCGGCGCCCCGTCTGGCGGGGCTCCTCGCTATGACATTTTGAGAACACTCACTGGACACCGGGCCGGCCGGGGCGGCCGGTCACAGGATCAGCATGGCGTCGCCGTAGCTGAAAAACCGGTATTCGCGGGCGATGGCCTCGGCGTAGATGGCCTTGAGCCAGGCGATGCCGTCAGTGGAGCCCGGGGTGAGAAACGCCGCGACGAGGCAGAGCAGGGTGGAGCGCGGCTGGTGAAAATTGGTGATGAGCACGTCGACCCCGCGAAACTCGCGCGGCGGATGAATGAACAGGCTCGCCTCGGCGACGTAGGGGCGGCCCGGCAGCAAGCCGTTGGCAGCCGCCGCCGGATGCGCCGAAAGAAGATCCTCCACGGCGCGGACGGTGGTCGTGCCCACGGCGACGCGACGGCCGCCGCCCGGGGCGAACAGCAGCCGCTGGGTCTCCGGCGGCACGGCGTAGATTTCGCGGTGAATCGCGTGCTGCTCGACGGCCTCCGTCTGGATGGGCCGGAAGGTGCCGAGGCCGACATGCAGGGTGAGGTCGGCCAGGCGCACGCCGGCGCCGGTCAGGCGGGCGAGCAGTTCCGGAGTGAAATGCAGCCCCGCCGTGGGCGCGGCCACCGCCACCTGTTGGGCTGGGTCGGCGTACACGGTCTGGTAGCGTTCGTGATCGAGGTGGCGCTCGCCGGCGCTGTGTCGGGGGTGGATGTAGGGCGGAAGCGGCACCTCGCCCAGCCGGTTGGCCACCGCCACGATGGACTGGCCGTCGGGCGTCGCGAAAGCGACACGGGCCGTGCCGTCTTCAGTCTTGAGCCGGACGATGGCCGTGAAAGCGCCGTCGCGCGCAAACGTGGCGCCGACCGGCAGCCGGCGGCCCGGGCGGAGCAGGCACCACCATTCGTCGCCCGCGGGGGGCTGGCCGTCCGGCGCGGTGGCGGCGGGGCGCAGCAGGAGGCATTCGACCCGACCGCCGCTCGGCCGCCGGGCGAGCAGGCGCGCCGGCAGCACCGCCGCGTTGTTGCGAAACAGGATGTCGCCTGGGCGCAGGAATCCGGGCAGTTCGGCGAACACGTGGTGCGCCACCGTCCGCGCGCGGCGATCGACGACCAGCAGGCGCGACTGGTCGCGCCGCGCCGCCGGTGTCTGCGCGATGAGACGCTCGGGCAGCTCGTAGTCGAAGAGATCGGTGCGAAGGCTCACGGCGGGGCGCCGGGCCGGGGCTGGGCGAAAGCCCCGGTCCCGCGCCATCCCGGGGAAAATGGAGCCGAGCACTGGATTCGAACCAGCGACCTGCTGTTTACGAAACAGCCGCTCTAACCAGCTGAGCTAGCTCGGCCTGCAAGAGGGGAGGGATTTCGCGATCTCGCCCGGCGCGAGGCAAGCTTTGTTTTTGCTCCGACGGCGTAGGAAGCGCCCTTGGGCGCGATGGCTTCCGTCGCCCGCCCCTCGACAGGCTCGGGGCCCTGAGCAAGTCGAACGGGCAAGCGGGCTTCCTACCGGAAACACCGATTGGTCTGAGAATCTACGAACGGCGCCGCGCCCAATTGCATTGTCTGACTCAGGAGCTTCGACCGCATGCAGGAGCAACGCCATTTCGATCGGTGCGGCCGTGCCGAAGGCCCTCGGCACCGCAAAAACGTGGGTGGTTTCTGGCGCCGCTGCGCCACGCCGGTGTGACAGGGCGCGAGGCCAGCCCGGGTCGGATGAGACAGAGGTGTGACACGGTGGCGTGTGTGGCGCCATGGCCGGAGCCGTCCTGGCGTGCGGAATCTTTTTTAATAACGCGGGAACAATGACTTGAGCGAAAAGCCTTAATTAAGGCACAAGCGTTGCTCACCATAGAGCATGAGCCGCATTCTCGGTATTGATCTCGGCACCACCAATTCGTGCATGGCCGTCATGGAGGGCGGCGAGCCGGTGGTGATTCCCAACGTCGAAGGTGGCCGCACAACCCCATCGGTCGTGGCATTCACGAAGACCGGCGAACATCTGGTCGGCCAGGCCGCGAAGCGCCAGGCCATCACCAACCCCAAGAACACAGTCTTTTCCGCCAAGCGCCTGATCGGCCGCAAGTTTTCCGAAATCCGCGAAGAAGCGAAGAATTTCCCGTTCAAGGTCGCCGAGGGCAAGAACGGCGACGCCTACATCGAAGTGCAAATCGGCGGGAAGGCTGAACTGTATGCCCCGCAACAGATCTCCGCGATGGTTCTGGGCAAGATGAAGGCCGACGCCGAGGTTTACCTTGGCGACAAGATCACCCAGGCGGTCATCACCGTTCCGGCGTACTTCAACGACGCCCAGCGCCAGGCCACCAAGGACGCGGGCCGCATCGCCGGCCTCGAGGTGCTGCGCATCATCAACGAGCCCACCGCCGCATCGCTCGCCTACGGCCTCGACAAAAAGAAGGATGAGAAAATCGCCGTGTTCGACCTGGGCGGCGGCACCTTCGACGTCTCGATCCTCGAGATCGGCGACGGCGTGTTCGAGGTGAAGG
>CAZAFS010000152.1:0-4396 GCA_964484165.1 uncultured Opitutaceae bacterium
GAGGCGGCGGAGACCCAGGCGCAGTTGGCGCGGGCGCAAGCTGACAAAGCGGTGGCGGAGGCGGCCGCGCGCGCCGTCGAGGCCGACAACCAGCGGCTGGCGGCCGCGCGGGAGCGATTGGAAAAGGAGCGTGCCGCCGCCCGGGCTGAGGCCGCCCGCCAGGACGAGCTGCGCGAAAAAGAGGCGGCGGAGGCGGACGCCCGCCGGCGGGCCGCGCTGGGGGAAGTGACGCGGCTGGAGCAGGAAAAGCGGGACACTGCCGACCGCGAAGCGAAACGCCTGGCCGCGTTGAAACACCAGCAGGAGCTGGAGACTGAGCGCGCAAAACAAGTCGAGCTGGCCCAAGTCTATGACGAAGATCGAATTTACGGCCTGCGCTACTACCAAGTCATCGAGGGTATGAAGGCCGATCCGCCCGGCAAAGCGCGCGCCCCGAGACCCGCAGCCGCGCGATAGCCCGGCCCGGAGGCATTTCAGACCGGGACCGGGTCCGCCGGCTGGACAGGCAAACTCC
The DNA here is from genome assembly GCA_964484165.1 of uncultured Opitutaceae bacterium. Classification (GTDB taxonomy): domain Bacteria; phylum Verrucomicrobiota; class Verrucomicrobiia; order Opitutales; family Opitutaceae; genus Fen-1467. The sequence goes on from CAZAFS010000152.1 coordinate 515, forward strand.
TTTTGGGGAGATTCCTGCCGGAGCGGCGCGCTCACGGCAAAATGCCAACTTAAACCTTGCGTTGCCCCGCGCGAAACCTCTTATTTCGCGGCTTCTATTCATGAAAGCCACCATCAAGACCCAGGGCCGGCAGTTCTCCGTGTCCGAGGGCGACGTGCTGATCGTCAACCGTTATCCCAAGACGGAAGCCGGCGCGACCATCGAGATCAAGGAGGTCCTCACCGCGGGCGAGGGCGACGCGTTCCGGGTCGGCACGCCCCTGCTGCCCGGCGCCAGCGTCACGGCCAAGGTGCTCGAGAACAAGCGCGGCAAAAAGGTCATCGTCTTCAAGAAGAAGAAGCGCAAGGGCTACGAGCGCAAGCGCGGCCACCGGCAGGAATTGTCGGTCATCAAGATCGAATCGATCACGGTTTAAGGAGATCCGCCCCCATGGCACACAAGAAAGGTCAATCCACCACCTTCAACGGCCGCGACAGTCGTGCGCAGCGGCTGGGAATCAAGAAATTTGGCGACGAGAGCGTCGTGGCCGGCAACATCCTCGTCCGCCAGCGCGGCACCAAGTTGCATCCCGGGCGCAACGTCGGCATGGGCCGCGACTTCACCCTCTTTGCCCTCACCGACGGCGTGGTGAAATTCGACAAGGCGCACCGGCGCGTCAACGTCCAGACCGCCTGAGGCTTCGCCCGTTTTCCCCGCTGATCCGCGCGGCCCGCCGGCCGCGCGTTTTTGTTGGCGGCGGATTGGGCGTGATTTCGCCGGACGGAGCGCTAGCCTTCCCTCCGTCATGTCCGACCGCCTGCAGGAGTTGCTCCGCCAGAAGGCCTTGCTCGATGAGCACGCGGAGTGGCTGGCATGGCAGATTGCGCAGGAGCAGGCGAAGTCCGGCGCGGGCCTGGCGCCGGACGTTTTGCCGGCGCCGGCGGCTCCCGTCCCGTCACCCGGACCGGCGGCGGCGGTCACGGCGGCGGCCCCAGCGCCGGCTGCAATGGAGGCGGAAGCCGCCGCCATCATCGACCAGTACCGCGAATCGACCCAATCGGACCAGCAAAAGGTCAAGCGCGGGTGCATTCTCTATATGCTCGCGGCCCTGGCGCTCATTGCCCTCGGCGTGCTGGCCGTCCACTTTATGGCCCACCGCAAGTGAGGCCGGCGCCGCGCCGGTGAATCCGGCCCGGCGCGTCTCTTGCCGGACGCCGCGCGCTGCCTGGGCCTCCGCTTGTTGCCCACAAACTCTCACCGCCCGCCCATGAGGCCCCGCCGTCTTCTGCTCGCCACGCTCTGCCTCGGGCTCACCGCCTCCGTGCCGCTGCCCGCGGCAGCGCCCGACCTCCCCGCCGACCTCATCGTCGCCGCCGACGGCTCCGGCGGGTTCCGGACGATCCAGGACGCGCTCAACTCGCTCCCGCGGGACAATCGCGAGCGGCGGCTCATCTTCATCAAGGATGGGGTCTATCATGAAAAGATCCGGATCGACCCCGCGTTTGTCACGCTCCGCGGCCAGAGCCGGACGGGCACGCATATCGAGTTCGCCCAGGGCGCCGAGGAATTCCGCCGGCAGCCGGACCCGCTCGGCATCGGCGTCGTCAACATCAACGGCGACGACTGCGTCATCCAAAACCTGACCGTGCAAAACACCCACGGGGTGATCGGCGTCCATGCCTTTGCCATCTACGGCTTGGGCGACCGGACTGTGCTCACCGATTGCGATGTGCTGAGTCAGGGCAACGACACGCTTTCGCTCTGGAAGCGCGACGGCGGCCGCTATTACCACGCCCGGCTCAGCGTGCGCGGCTCGGTCGATTTTATCTGTCCGCGCGGCTGGTGTTACATGACCGACAGCACCATCTATGAGGTCAACCCGCGGGCGGAGGCGGCGATCTGGCACGACGGCAGCAAGGACAAAGACATGAAGTTTGTATTGCGAGACTGCCGGTTTGACGGCGTGGACGGCTGGCGCCTGGCCCGCCACCACCACGACGCGCAGTTCTACCTGCTGGACTGTGTCTTTTCCAATGCGCTGCGGGATCTCGCCCCGCGGCGCGTCGTCTACCCCATAAAAGCCCAGGCTCCCACCGAAGCGGACCTGAAGCGAAACAAGGATCTCGATCCCACCAACATCTGGGGCGAACGCGCTTATTACTTCAACTGCCACCGGGTGGGCGGCGATTATGCCTGGTGCCAGGACAACCTCGCGTCCGCGCCCGGCGCACCCAAGCCCGAACAGGTCACCGCGGCCTGGACGTTCGGCGGCACTTGGGACCCGGAGCGCACCGCCGGTCCCGCTATTCGAAAGGTGGCATGGCAGGACGGCCGAATCGAGGTTACCTTCAGTGAAAACGTGACGGTCAAGGGCCAGCCACAACTGCTCCTGCGGTCGGGCGCCGCCGTCGGGTACGTCACCGGCAGCGGCGGCGCCGTCCTGGCCTTTGCCGCTCCGCCGGGTCCGCGCGACGCCATCGCGAAGATTGACCTGGGCAACGGCGCCATCATTGCCACCGAAGCCGCCGCCACTATGCGTCCAATTGACCTATCCCTCCCCTGAGGGCACAGGGGCATCAGCCCACCCGTCGAAGACAAAAACCATGAAACTCCCGAAGCCGCCCGCCTTCCTCGCCCCTTTCCTCCTCACCTCCCTCGTCCTGCTCCCCCCGGCAGGCGCGGCGCCGGCCGCAGCCGAACCCGCCGGCCTGCCGGCTTTCCCCGGGGCCGAAGGATTCGGTTCGACCACGCCGGGCGGGCGCGGCGGCCGGGTCATCCTCGTCACGAATCTGGACGACGCCGGACCCGGCAGCCTGCGGGCCGCCTGCGACGCCGAGGGTCCGCGCCTCGTGCTGTTCCGGGTGGCCGGGACGATCGCCCTCAAGCAGGCCATCGTCGTGCGGAATCCCTACCTCACCCTCGCGGGCCAGACGGCGCCGGGCGACGGCATCTGCCTGCGCGACAACCCGTTTGAGGTCGCTACCCATGACGTGGTTGTGCGGTACCTGCGCAGCCGCCTCGGCGACGTCACCGGCGTGCAGCAGGACTGCATCGATTTCTATCACGGTGCGAGCAACTCGATCTTCGACCACTGCTCCGCCACCTGGTCGATCGACGAGTGCCTGTCGCTTTCCGGCAACGATTCGAACCTGACCGTCCAATGGTGCCTCATCGGCGAGTCGTTGAACCGCAGCAAGCACCCCAAGGGCCCGCACGGCTACGGCTCGCTGTCCCGCGCGAACGGACCGGTGTCCTGGCACCACAACCTCTGGGTCCACAACGATGCCCGCAACCCGCGCCTTGGGGACAATTACGGCCGGCCGCCCTATCCGACCTTCGATGTGCGGAACAATGTCATCTACGACTACGGCCAGACGTGCTCCGGCCTCACCCAGGGCCAGCTCAAGGTCAACTATGTCGCGAACTACATCCGGCCCGGCCCGAGCAGCGAGGCGCCCACGCCCATCCGGGTCGGCGGTCCCTCGAACCTGCTCTACTACATTCGCGACAACGTCTTCGAGGGCCACGACGACCTGACCACGGACAACACGCGCTTTTTCGATCCGGCGATGATCGACGGCAAACGCCAGGTGCAGACGGTGACCGAGCCGTTTCCCGCGCCGCCGGTGACCACGGTTCCGGCGCCGGCGGCCTTGGAGCTCGTGCTGGCGTCGGTCGGCGCATCGCTCCCGGTGCGCGATCCCGTGGACGCGCGGATCGTGGGCGAGGTGCGCCGCCATGGCGGGCACATCATCAACTCCCAGACGGAAGTCGGTGGCTGGCCCGAGCTGAAGTCGGAGCCTCCGCCCGTCGACAGCGACAATGACGGCATGCCGGATGCTTGGGAAAGCCAGCACGGGTTGAACCCGCATGATCCCGCCGACGCGGCCGCCGACAACGACC
>CAZAFS010000152.1:4496-6976 GCA_964484165.1 uncultured Opitutaceae bacterium
AGCGGCCCAGGCAAACCATGAAATCCGCGCTGGGAGTTTTCGGCATGGCCTTGGCGCTGGGCACCGGCGTGGCCCGCGCCCAGCCGGCGGGTCTGCTGCGCGACGTGGAGTACGGGACCGCTGGCGGCGAAAGCCTCCGGCTTGATGTGAGTGTGCCGGACGGCGCCGGACCGTTCCCCGTGGCCATCCTGGTCCACGGCGGAGGTTGGGATGCCGGGGACAAGAGCGGCAGCAATCATCCCGGCGATAGCGCGGACATCACCCCATGGTTCGCGCCGCTGACTGCGGCGAATTTCACCTGGTTCTCGATCAACTACCGGCTGGCCCCCGCCCACCGCTGGCCGGCCTGCTTCGAGGACGTGCAGACGGCGATCCGCTGGGTCAAGGCGCACGCCGCCGACTACAAGGCCGACCCGCGGCGCATCGCGCTCTTCGGCCACTCCGCCGGCGGGCACCTCGTCTGCCTCGCCGGCACCGAGGCGGCGGACGACACGCGCGTGCAGGCCGTCGTGGGCTTCGCGCCGGTGACGGACTTCGAGTACGAACTCCCGCTCCGTCATGGCGCGTGGCGGGCGGTGCAGAACCTGCTCGGCTGCCCCCAAGGCTTCACGCCGGAGGCCCTGGCGCAGTTGCCAGCCATGGCGCCGGTCAATCATGTGAAGCCCGGCCTGCCGCCGTTTCTCCTGATCCAGGGCGATGCCGACAAAACCGTGCGGGTCGAAGAGTCGCGGAATTTCGGCGCGAAGCTGCAGGCCGCCGGCGGGCGGTGCGATATTATCGTTGTCCCCGGCGCACCGCACCGGTTGCTGTCGTGGGCGCAGTTCGACCCCCGCTTTATGGACAGGGTGATCGCGTGGCTGCGGCCGACGCTCGACGTCGCGGCGTCCACGCCATCGCCCCCGGAGCCGGTCGCGGGAGTTTCGGCCACTTCACCCCCCATGCTCATGCCCCCTTGGATGCCCGACCGTGGCGATGGCACCTACCAGAACCCGGTGCTGTTCGCCGATTATTCCGATCCCGACGCCGTGCGCGTCGGCGAAGATTACTGGCTGACCGCCTCCAGCTTCAGCCACGTGCCCGGGCTGCCGATCCTCCACTCCCGGGATCTCGTCAACTGGACCCTCGTCAACCACGCGCTGCCGCGCCTCGTGCCGGCGGATTTCTTCGCCACGCCCCGCCACGGCGGCGGCGTCTGGGCGCCCGCGATCCGGTACCACGCCGGGAAGTTCTGGATCTATTACCCGGATCCCGACTTTGGTATCTACGTCACTACCGCCACCGATCCGCGCGGCCGCTGGTCCGAGCCGGTGCTGGTGCGCGGCGGCAAGGGGCTGATCGACCCATGCCCGTTTTGGGACGACGACGGCCACGTCTACCTCGTGCACGCCTGGTCGCGCAGCCGCTCGAACATCAACAACAAGATCACCCTCCATGAACTCAGCGCCGACGGCCTGCGCACGGTCGATGACGGCGCGTTCATCATCAACGCCGACGAGATTCCGGATTGGCACACGCTGGAGGGCCCCAAGATCTACAAGCGGGCCGGCTATTACTACATCTTTGCTCCGGCCGGCGGCGTGCCGCAGGGTTACCAAGCCGTATTCCGGTCGCGAAACATCCACGGGTCCTACGAGCACCGCATCGTACTCGAGCAGGGCCGCACCGCTATCAACGGTCCGCACCAGGGCGCCTGGGTGGACACGCCGGCCGGCGAATCCTGGTTCCTCCATTTTCAGGACCGCGGGCCGTACGGCCGGGTCGTCCACCTCCAGCCGATGGTGTGGCGGGACGACTGGCCGGTGATGGGCGACGACCCGGACGGCGACGGCAAGGGCGAGCCGGTCCTTATGCACCGGAAGCCCGCGGTGGCGGTCCAGCCGCGGACCGCGCCCGCCTGCTCGGACGATTTCACCGGCACCACCCTCGGCCTGCAGTGGCAGTGGCAGGCCAATCCGCAGCCGGACTGGGCCATGCTCGGCGTCAAACCCGGCGTGCTCCGGCTGGCTGCCGTGCCGGCTCCGGCGGCCGACAGCCTCTGGCTCGCACCCAATCTGCTCATGCAGAAGTTCCCCGCGCCGGCCTTCGTTGTCACCACCCGGTTGGAGTTTGCGCCGGACGCCGCCGGCGATCGGGCGGGCCTGATTATCTTTGGTTACAGCTACGCCTGGCTGGGCCTGCGGCAGACCGCGGACGGCGTGCGCCTCGTGCAGGTGGTGTGTGCGAAGGCCAACGAGGGCGGAGTTGAGCGCGAGGTCGCGAGCGTCGCGGTGCCTGCGGCGCCGCTGCATCTCCGCGTCGCCGTCGATGCCCAGGCGCGGTGTCAATTCGCCTACAGCCTCGACGGCCGGAATTTCGAGGCCGTCGGCGAACCGTTCCAAGCCGAGCAGAGCCGGTGGGTCGGCGCCAAGGTGGGTCTGTTTGCCGCGGCCCAGCCGGGTTCGACCGGCGCCGGCCACACCGACTTTGCCGGGTTCACTGTC
>CAZAFS010000153.1:0-6947 GCA_964484165.1 uncultured Opitutaceae bacterium
AGCGGCTGCACCTGCACAAAGCCCTCGGGGTCGACGGAGAAATGGCCGGAGCCCCAGCGCTTGAATCCGTAATGCTCCTCGGACTGCGCGGCCGACCAGGCGGATGAAGACTTGCTTTTCAATGTTCGAAGGGGAGATGGAACTCGGCGAAAAGCTCCGCCGGGCAGCTGTAGGAGCGAGCTTGCTCGCGACCTGTCCTCCGAAGCCGTGGCGAAGGAGGATGGCAGCGGAGAATTCGCCTGCAAGCAGGCTCCTACAATAATCGATGGGTTTAGATGGCAGGATTGCGTCCAGCTCTGGGCTTGCTTTTTGGGAGGGGGCTGGAGTTAATCCGCGTTTCTTTTCCGAAAAACCCGCACAAGCAATGATTAAAATGACCTCTATGGCCGCGATTCTGCCACTGGCCCAGCAGACCAGCCCCGCGCCCGCCGGCCCCATGTCCGGCGGCCCCCTCATGCTTTTGTTCTGGGTGTTCTTCATCGGCGCCATGTGGTTCCTGCTCATCGCGCCGCAGCGCAAGAAGCAGAAGGAGCAGCAGAAGATGATCAGCACCCTGGCCAGCGGCGACCAGGTGCTCCTGACCGGCGGGATTTATGGGGAGATCACGAGCGTGCGCCCGGACCGGCTGATCGTGCGCATCGGCGACAACACGAAGGTCGAGGTCGACAAGGCGTTCATCCACGCCGTGGTCAAGAAGGGCGGCGCGAGTTAAGGGCGGCCCGCCGGGCCCGCGGGCGGGGCCCCGTTCGAGGCGAGGTGGGGCGGCGGCGCGCACCCGGCTGAAGCGATTTAACCAAATCACCCAATGCTTAGACAAAACCTCTGGAAACTGCTGCTCAGTCTGGCGATCGCCATCTGGGCGGTGGCGGAGTTGATTCCCCTCAAAGACCGGCCGTTCGACCCGTACATCCAAGCCCAAGTCCAGGCCTATCCGACCGAATTCGCCGGGCTGATGAAGGAAGCCCAGACGCGGGAGGCGGCCCAGAAAATCCATTCGGTCTTCGTCCCGCTCAAGGACCTCGCCAACGAGCAGAAGGTGGATCTGTCCCGGTTCTTCCCGCAGATCCGGTTGGAGTCGACCCTCAAGAACGTCGAAAAGCGCAACAGCCTGCTGATGGACGAGCTGCTGCGGCGGTCCAAAGGGCGCATCCAGTTGGGCCTCGATCTCAAGGGCGGAGTGGCGTTCACGCTCGAGGTGCCCCCGAAGACCTTTGCCGGCACGGCGCAAATTCAGCGGCAGGAGAAGCTCAGCAAGGCCATCGAGATCATCTCCACCCGTATCAACGGTCTGGGCGTGGCCGAACCGATCGTCCGGCCGGTCGGCGACAACCGCATCGAGGTGCAGCTGCCCGGCGTGTCGACCAAGGACAATCCGGAGATCGTCTCCAGTCTGAAGAAGCCCGCCCGCCTCGATTTCCGCCTGGTGTACTCCGGCGGCACGCCGGAAACGATCCCGGCGGACCAGGCGCCACCCGGCTACGTGCCGATGACGCTCGAGCAGGAGGGCGCGAGCGGGGAGACCATGATCAGCCAGCTCTACGTGAAGCGCATTCCCGCGATGACCGGCTCGGCGCTCAGCGACGCGTATGCGTCCATGGATGAATTCGGCCGGTTCAAGATCCTGCTGCGCTTCACCAGGGAGGGCGGACAGCGTTTTGCCGAGGTCACGCGCGAGGTGGCCCAGCTGACAGATCAGCTCCGGGCCCGGACGGGCAATTCCATGGCGCGGGCCCAGCTCGCCATCATCCTCGACGGCAAGCTGTATTCCGCGCCGGGCGTGGAGAAGGAGATCCCCAACGGCAGCGCCGAGATCACCGGCTCGTTCACCCAACGGGAGGCGGTCGAGCTGGCGAACGTGCTCAACAACCCCCTCGACCTTCCGCTGGACATCAAGGAGCAGTATGAGGTCGGCCCGTCGCTGGCGCAGGACGCCATCGATAGCGGCGTGAAGTCCGCGATCATCGGCACGCTGCTCGTGGCGGCCTTCATGATCACCTATTACACGGTCGGCGGCGTCGTCGCCTCGATCGCGGTCACCCTCAACGTGACCGCCATTCTGGCCACGCTGGCCAGCCTCGGCGCCACGCTCTCCATGCCGGGCATCGCCGGCGTCGTGCTCACCGTCGGCATGGCGGTCGACGCTCACATTCTCATCTTTGAGCGCGTCCGCGAGGAGCTGGCGCTGGGCAAGTCGTTGAAGGCCGCGCTGCATGCGGGCCACGACAAGGCGTTCACCACGATTGTCGATGCCAACCTCACCACGATGGTCAGCTCGGTGCTCATGATCCTGTTGGGCACCGGTCCGGTGAAGGGCTTCGGCGTCACGCTGACCATCGGCATCTTCACGACCATGTTCACCGCGCTGATTACAAGCCGGATGCTGCTCGACATGCTCATCGAGTCGGGCGTGATGACCAAGTTTCCCATGCTGCAGTTGCTCCACAACCCGAAGCTCGAGTTCGTGAAGTACGGCAAGCGCTGCTTCATCGCGTCGTGGCTGATCGTGCTGGTGGGCGTCATTTCCGTGGTGGTCCGCTACGATCACATTTACGGCATCGACTTTGTCGGCGGCGACGACGTCACCCTGAACTATGCGCAGCGCATCGATCCGGCCCGACTCCGATCCGCCCTCGAGGCGGCAAAAATCGGCGAGGTGAATCCGCTTTACCAGAGCGATCTGGCCGGCACCCATGAGGTGCTGGTGGTCCAGACTGTCACGGGCAAGGGCGGTCAGGCCGTCGCCGCCCTGCAGCAGGCGTTTCCGCAGGCGAAGTTCGATGCGATTGGCCAGAGCACGATCGGGCCGTCGATCGGCAAGGAAATCCAGTGGAACGCCTTTATGGCCCTCGGCCTCTCCATTCTCGGGATCATGATCTACGTGGCCTTCCGCTTTGAGATCGGCTACGGCATCGGCGCGGTGGTCTCGACCGTCCACGACGTGCTCATGACCATCGGCATCTTCGTGCTGACGGGGCGGCAGTTCACGGCGCCGATGGTCGCGGCGATTCTGCTGATCGTGGGCTACTCGGTGAACGACACGGTGGTGGTGTTCGACCGGATTCGCGAGGAACTCAGGACAAATCCCAACGGCACGCTGCGCGACATCATCAACCTGGCCACGACGAAGGTCTTCGCGCGCTCGATCCTCACCTCCCTGACCACGTTCCTCGCCGCCCTCGCGCTCTACCTGTTCGGTGGCGGCGTCATCAACGACCTCGCGTTCACCTTCCTCGTGGGCATCGTCACCGGCACCTTCTCGTCAATCTTCATCGCCAGCCCCATCTTCTACTGGTGGCACAAGGGCGACCGGAAGCACGTCGAGGCGCACCACGACATCGCGCCGAAATACGAGTGGACCGGCACCAGCCGGGCCTCGCAATAGACCGCCGGCTGGATCGGCGCCGCCCCGGCGCCTGCCGACGCGCCGCCCGCGGGCCGCCGATCCGACCCCGCCGCCGCTGCCATGCGCTGGAACCACCAACCGCTGCCGGCTCCCCAGGTGGAGGAGTTCAGCCGCCGGCTGGGCGTGAGCCCGGTGCTGGCCGAGCTGCTGCTCCGCAACGGCATCGACGAGCCCGGGGCGGCCGGCCGGTTTCTGCGGCCGGCGCTCGCTGAGTTGCAGGATCCGTTTCTCATCCCGCACCTGGATGCCGCCGTCGCCCGCCTCCAGCGGGCCATCGCCGGGCGCGAAATGCTGGTCGTGCTCGGTGACTACGACGTCGACGGCGTCGGCAGCACGGCGCTCCTGGTGAGCGTGCTGCGGCGGTTCGGCCTCGATCCGCGGTTCGTGGTGCCGCGGCGCCTCGAGGAGGGCTACGGCTTGAGCCGGAGCGCGATCGACCGGGCGCTGGAAGCCGGCCGGCCCGACCTGTTCATCGCGCTGGATTGCGGCACCAACTCGCACGACGAGGTCGCCTACCTGCAGGCGCAGGGCGTCGACGTGATCGTGATCGACCATCACCGGTCGAAGGAGAAGCTGCTCGCCGGCGGCATCCTGATCAACCCCCACGTGCACGGCGGTCCGGCCGACGCCCCGTGGCGCAACCTCTGCACGGTCGGCCTGGTGTTCAAGCTCGTGCACGGCCTCCTCAAGCAGCTGCGGAACGAGAATCATCCCGTGGCGTTCCGGATCAAGCTGCGGGATTACCTCGACCTGGTGGCGATGGGCACGGTGGCGGACCTGGTGCCGCTCGACGGGGAGAACCGCATCCTGTCGCGCCACGGCCTCCGCATCCTCCAGCAGACGCAGCGCCGCGGCGTGCGCGCGCTCATGGACGTGTCCGGGCTCAAGCCGGGGCAGGAAATCCAGCCGGTCGACATTTCGTTCCGCCTCGGCCCGCGCATCAACGCCAGCGGCCGCCTGGCGGATGCCGCGCTGTCCGTCGAGCTCATGCTGAGCGACGACGCGGCGTTCTGCATCGAGGCGGCCCGCCAGCTCGACGGCTTCAACCGCGAGCGCCAGGAGATCGAGCGGCAGATCACCGAGGCCGCCGAACGCATGGTCGAGGAGCTTTATGGCGGGGCGCACGGCATCGTGCTGTTCGATGAGGAATGGCACCCGGGCGTGGTCGGCATCGTGGCCAGCCGGGTGACGCGCAAATATAACCGGCCTTGCATCGTGCTGGGACACGAGAACGGCCTGGCCAAGGGTTCCGGCCGCAGCGTCCGCGGCCTCAATCTGGTCGAGACGCTCGGCACCTGCGCCGACCTCCTGTCCAGTTGGGGCGGTCATCCCATGGCGGTGGGCGTGTCCCTGCCGCTGGCGAATCTCGAGGCCTTTCGCGCGCGCTTCGCGGAGGCCGTCCGCGCCGCGCTGCACGGCCAGGCGTCCGAGCCCGGACTGGAGATCTCCTGCTGGCTCGCGCTGGAGCAGGTCAACGACCGGCTGATGGACGACCTCGACCTCCTGCATCCGTTCGGGCAGGGCAATCCCGAGCCGCTGTTCGGCCTCCGCGGCGTGCAGTTCCGCCAGCGGCCGGAGGTGTTCAAGGACCAGCATTTTCGGTTCAACCTGGCGGACGCGAACGACCGGCGCGTCTACGGCGTGGCATGGAAGCTGGCCCACCGCCTGCCGCCGGTGGGGGTGCCGGTGGATCTGGCCGTGCAGCTGGTGTGGAATCTCTACAACGATCGCAAGCTGCTGCAGATGGAACTGCTGGACTGGCGCTTGAGCGAAGCGGCCGGACCGGGGCCCGCCGCGGCCGCCGGCGATCTTCCGACAGCATGACGGAGGGGGCGGGCCGGGGCGGGTGGTCATCGGTCGCGTCCGCCTTCGCTCAGGCTTCGGCGAGACAAGAGCGACCTTCCTACGGGATGACGGAATGAGGCGGCTGAGCGCGTCGTGGGCTTGGTAGGAAGCCCGCTCGCGGGCGATCATCGTTTTTCGGAGGCAATCGGCCCCGGTCTCGCCGGGAATTGCGCGCAGGCGCCTGCGGGCGATCCGCGGTCGCGCGGCGGATTCCGCGATCAACTTCGCGCTTGCAGTTCCTTGCGAAAGCTTGCTTCTCTGCCCCCTCTTTTCGCGCCCATAGCTCAACTGGATAGAGCACCAGACTACGAATCTGGGGGTTGCAGGTTCGACTCCTGCTGGGCGCGCCATTTCTTTGCCAACCACCTCGGCTCGCGCGAATTGCCGGCCGGAGCCGGCACGAGAGGAGACATCCGGCGGGGCAGCGGGCGGCGGCCGCAAACGGCCCGCCGAATCAACAAAAACCCGCCGGAAACGGCCGGTGGGCGACGCGGAAAGGCGGTGCGTCAGGCCATCTTGGGCAGCAGGGCTCCGAACTCGACCGCGTGCAGCTGCTTGCGCTTCACCTTGAGGAGGCGGGCGCGCCGGCGCAGCATCCGGTTGAGTTTGTCCACCAGCAAATCGACTGCCTCGTGGCACTGCTCGGCGGCCACGCTGCAGTTCAAGTCGGGACCGTGGATGGTGACGTGGCCCTTGGCGATGAAGGGACGGGCCAAGGCATTCTTGCCGTCGTTTTCCAGCTCGACCCGGACCCGCACGATGCGCTCCTCATGGCGAAACAGCAGGCCGACCTTGTCGTTCACATAGGATTTGAGCGAGGGGGTCAGGTCGAGATGAATGCCGGAGACGATCACTTCCTGCCGGGGCGGGGAGCTGTTCATGATTGTGGTTCCTTTCAGGTTGGCTAACACAGGGCAGTGAGAAGCGCGCAGATCCCCCGTGGGGGCCCCTGGCCGGTTCCGCTGGATGTTTGGCTCCGTCCTCGCCACGAGGAGATCTTCCGTTGGAGGAAAACCGTTCATCAAACCTCGCGACAACCTGCATCCGAACCTTCAGTTAATCAAACGGCCGGGGCCGGTTGGCGGCACGTCTGCAGTTTGCCTTAAGCCAGCGCGGCACGCGGGCGGCCGCGGCTTTCGCGTCCGCCCTCGGCAGCGACCGGCCCAAGTATTAGGTTCTGTGGTGAGCGGCCCGCGCCGGGCCGGATCCCCATGAGCGCGGCGCCCGGAGTCACACCGCCGCTGATCGCGCCGGAGGAATTTCGTTCCTGGATCCTCCACGAGGACGCACGGCTGCTGGTGCTCAACAAGCCCGGCACGGTGGTCTGCCATCCGTCGAAGCACGGCCCGTGGTCGAGCGTGGTCGGCGCGGCGCGCGAATACCTCGGCCTGCCGACGATGCACCTGGTGTTTCGCCTTGACCGCGAGACGAGCGGCGTCGTGGTTCTGGCCAAGGACGGGGACACCGCGGCCCGGCTGCAGAAGGCGATGCAGCGCCGGCTGGTCCGCAAATTGTATCTGGCCATTCTGGAGGGCGAGATGACCGGACCGGCCACCGTGGACCAGCCGCTGGGTCCGGACCCGGAGAGTTGCGTCACGATTCGCTCCAAGGTCGTGGCGGCGGGCTCGCCCGGCGCCCAGGCGGCCGTGACGCATTTCGAGCCGGTGGCGCGCGGCGGCGGCTTCACCCTGGCGCGGGT
>CAZAFS010000154.1:0-6933 GCA_964484165.1 uncultured Opitutaceae bacterium
CCGCCGCCGCGCAGCTCACCGCCGCCGGCACATTCTGACGCCCTCAGCAATGCGCCCCAGTTCCGCTCCCTGCGCCGCCGGTTCGCCCGCGAATCACGCCGCCCGGACGGCCACGGCATGATCTTCCGGCACGGCGAATACTCCTGGCAACCCAGCGCTTTTCAGCAGGCAATCGGCGGCGGTGCTCGCAGGCGCCCGGCGCTCAGGCGCACCGCCACTGCGGCCATTGCCGGGCGATGAACCGCTGCGCCTCGTCCAGCATCGTCTGGATGATCGGCGTGGGCTGCCCCCACCACAGGGCGACAATGTCGATCGGATCAAAGCCCTCGAGGGGCAGGACCCGCACCTGCGGGTGATTCACGAGATTGCCCAGACCGATGGTTGCGCCGAAGCCGTACCCGTTGGCGACATACTGCGTGATCAGGTCCGCCGAACTCGTCTGGATGCCCAGCGGCCAGTCGACCCACCGCCGCTTCAAGCCCTTGCAGAAAACCTGGGTGGCGACTTCGTCGGCGGGCATGCTGATCAACGGCGTGTCGATGCGGTCCTGCGCCCAGAGCTCGGTCGCCGACTTGATCTTCGCCTTCTTGGGCACGAGCAGGACGAGCGGCAATTGGACCAAGCGGAGCACGCGCAGCCGGGGCGGCGGCCGACCGGCCAGCGGCGTGATGGCGAGATCGATCTCGCGGTTTCGCACCCAGGCCTCCAGCTGCGGCGCGAAGCCCGAGCGCAGACCCAGCTGAATCTGCGGATGGCGCGCGCGCAGTTGTTTCATCACCATCGGGAGATAGTCGCGCAATACCAGCTCGGCCGCGCCCAGACGGAGCAGGGGGGCCGTCTGTTTGCGCAGCCGCGCCCCGACCGAGTCCAGCCCCTCGAAGAACGGCCGGATGAAGGCATACAGCTCCTCGCCGCTCGCCGTCAGCTGGAACGGCGCGCGCACAAACAGCTTGTGGCCGAGGTCCTGTTCGAGCTGCAGAATCTGGCCGCTCACCGCGGGCTGCTGGATGCCGTAGGGAATATGGCGGACCGCCTGGCTGATGCCCCGGTGGCGCGCGACGTAGTAGAACAACTCCAGATGATGAATATTCATCGGGCGGAGGCACCGTAGCCGGGCGCGGAGCGGGGGGCAATGTCCTTCCGGGCCCGGCCCTGCTTTGCCGGTGGCGCCATCGGTCCACGCAATGGATCCGATCAGGTTTATCGATTAACGGCCCGGCCGCGCGTTCGAGTATCCTCGACGGCGAACCGAAACCATCCCCATGAACACCGCAAAAACGATCGTCCGCAGCCTCCTGTTCGCCGCCGCCTTTCTCGCCCTCGGCCTGGTCGCCAGCACCCGCCGCGCGGTTGTGTCGCCGCCGGCTCGATGCGGGCAGTCGGCCGCCGTCGATCCCGCCGTCCTGTCCCAAATCGCCCGGGCCCAGGCCGCCGTGGCTTTGTCGCAAGCTTCCGGCGCCGCGAGCCGGCTGCCGTTCGGCTTTTAGCCCACCGCCCGCCTCCCCTGCCTGCCCCCCGCCATGATCGCCTGCGTCATCGTCCTCGCGCTGCTCTCCCTGCTCGTCGCCACCGAGCCCGAGCCGGGCGAGCGACCGATGATGGATACTCGCCCTCCATCCCCTGCTTCTCAACTCCAATGAAATCCCCGCACCTGCACCGGTTCCCCGCAGCGCTGTTGATCGCCCCCGCCTTCGTTTGCGCCCAGACCATAGTCGCCCCACGCGCCCCCGCCCAGCCGCTGGAAACGGTGATCGAGTTTTCCTACGCGGACAACGCCGACATCGCCGAGGGCACGCAGGCGCTCGGCCGGATTTCGAGTGGCCAGATCCGCGTCGAGGCGGTGCGCACCCACACGCTCGACCCGCAATCCACCTGGCGGTTCGGCGCCTCGTGGCAACGGCTCGGCTTCTCCCCGCCCGCCGGGGCGCCGATTCCGTCGGAGCTCACCGCACTCGCCTTGAAGCTCGGCTACAACCGCCAGCTCAACCCAGCGTGGGCGCTGCGCCTCGAGCTCGATCCCGGCCTCTACAGCGACCTGCGCGACCTGGATGGCGGCGACTTCAACGCACCCGGCAGTCTCCGCCTCGTCCGGACGGTGAGCCGTGAATTCCAGTGGCTCATCGGCCTCGATGTCGATTTGCGCAGCGGCACCCCGGCACTGGGCGGCGGGGGCGCGCGCTGGCAGATCACGCCGGACTGCACGCTGCTGCTGGTGGTCCCGTCGCCGCGCGTCGAGTGGACCGTCTCGCCTGCGCTCGCCCTCTTTGTCGGAGCCGATTACCGCAGCGGCGCCTACCGCGTGGCGGATGACTTCGGCCGCCGCCACGCGCGCCCCGAGCTCGATGCGCAGATCGTGGATTACCGGGAAATCAGCGCCACGGCCGGCCTCCGCTGGCAGCTCACGCCCGCGGTCGCGGTCCACGCCGCCGCCGGCTGGATGTTCGACCGCCGGTTTCATTACGCCGCGCGCAATCTGCTCCTCAATGGCGCCGGGGCCGCCACCGCACAGCTCACCGTCACCGGCGCATTCTGACGCCCTCAATGATGCGCGCCTTGGCCCAAGTGCGTCCGTCGGCCGTTCCTGCCGGCAGGGCCGTCGTCCGGAGCGGGACATCCGCCCTGAGTTTCCTCCCGCGACCCGCAGGTGGGCCATTGGTACAGCCGATGAGCGGCATCAAATCTATCGATTAACGAAGGTGCCTCGAAGCCGGATAGACTCCACGTGCCATGGGAGAACCGACTTGAACACACCACCATGACCGGCTGCCTTTCCATCAATTCAACGCCCCACCGGCCGATCCATCACGCCCGCCCGCAGCGCTACCTTGGCATCGACGTGGGCGCCGAGACCATCAAGCTCGCCGAGCTCATCCAGGACGGCACCAGCCACGAGTGGGGCCGGTGCGAGATCGTCGAGCACCACAAGGAACCCGGGCCGGCGCTGCTCCAGCTGCTGCGCACGTGGGATTGGGACACGCTCGCGGCGGCCGCGGTGTGCGGCCGCCTCAGCCGGCAGATCCGTCTGCCGCGCGTGCCCGTCCAGCAGGTCCAGGCCCGCGCCTGCCGCTTCCATGCCGGCGCCGAGCCCGCCACCGTCGTCTCCATCGGGAGCCATGGCTTCTCCGTGCTCGAACTGCGCGCCCACGGTCTCGAGGTCTTTCGCGAAAACAACCGTTGTTCGCAGGGCACCGGCAACTTCCTCCGCCAGCTCGTCGAGCGGTTCTCCCTCACCATCGAGGAAGCCAGCGAGCAGGCCGCCGCGATCGCGGGCGCCGCGCCGCTCTCGGGCCGCTGCCCCGTGATTCTCAAGAGCGACATGACCCACCTCGCCAACAAGGGCGAGGATCGCGGGCGCATCCTCGCGGGACTGTTCGACGCCGTGTGCGAAAACGTCCTGGTTCTGCTCAAGCCCGGACTCTCGCCCGGGCGCGTGCTGCTCACCGGCGGCGTGAGCCGTTCCCGGCGCGTGCAGAAGACCGTGGAGGAATTCCTCGCCCGCCATGAGATGAAACTGGTGCCGCTGGCGGACGACGCCGCGCTTTCCTTTGAGGCGCGCGGTTGCGCGCTCATCGCCGCAGAACGGGGCGCGGCCCAGCTCCCCTCCCTGGATGAACTGATCCGGCCGCGCAGCGAGGTTTCGCTGGAGCGCCTGCCGCCGCTTTCCGCCTCGCTGGCCAAGGTGCACCGCCTGCCGCGCCGGCCCCTCGCGCCGCCCGAGCGCCAGCGCGGGGCGCTCATCCTGGGCTTCGACATCGGCTCCACCGGCTCGAAAGCCGTGGCCATCGACACCGGCACGTGCGACTTGATCTGGGAGGGCTACCGCGAGACGCTGGGCAATCCCGTGGGCGCCGCCCAGGCGTTGCTCGGGCAGTTCCTCGAGGGACCGGCGGGCCGGCAGGCCGTGCTCGCGGTGGGCGCCACCGGCAGCGGCCGTGAGATCGTCGGCTCGCTCCTAACCACGTGCTACGGCAAGGACGCGGTTTTCGTGCTCAACGAAATCGCCGCCCACGCGGCGGGCGCCGTGCATTTTGACCCGCGGGTGGACACCATCTTCGAGATCGGCGGGCAGGACGCCAAATACGCCCGCCTCGCCGACGGCCGCGTGGTCGATTGCGCGATGAACGAGGCCTGCAGCGCCGGCACCGGCTCGTTCATCGAGGAGCAGGGCCGGAAGTTCGCCGGCATCCGCGACGTGGTGCAGCTCGGCGAGGAGGCCCTCGCGGCCCGCGAGGGCGTGTCGCTCGGGCAGCACTGCTCCGTGTTCATGGCGGAGGTCATCGACGGCGCCGTGGCCGCCGGCGTCGACCAGCGCGCCATCATCGCCGGGCTTTACGACTCGATCATCCAAAACTACCTGCATCGCGTGAAGGGCAACCGCACCGTCGGCAAGGTCATCTTCTGCCAGGGCATGCCGTTCGCGTCCGACGCGCTCGCGGCGGCCGTCGCGCGGCAGACCGCGAGCGACGTGATCATCCCGCCGAATCCCGGCACGGTCGGCGCCCTCGGGATCGCGCTGCTCACTCGTCGGGAAGTGTCATGGGACGGGCGGGCGGCACTGGATTTGCCGCGTTTCCTGACGGCCCGGGTGGGGGCGAAGGACACCTTCATCTGCAAGGCCACGTCCGGCTGCGGCACGGGCAACTGCTGCCGGATCGAGCGCCTGCAGACGCTCGTGGGGGCTCATCGCCAGATCTTCACCTGGGGTGGCGGCTGCGCGTTGCACGACAAGGGAACGCGCAAAAAGAAACTGCCCGATCTGGCTCCAGATCCGTTCCGCGAGCGGGAGGAACTCATCCAGCGGCTCGTCGCCGATCTCGCCTCCGGCCGGCCGCCCGGGTCCGCCCCGGCGCGCCGCACCGTCGCGTTGAGCGACGAATTCATGCTCAAGGGCCTGTTCCCGTTCTTCGCCACCTTCCTGCACGAACTGGGGCTGGACCTCCGCGTGGCCGCCGGCGGCGATGGCGCCGCCCTCAAGCGCGGCATTCAGGAAGGCAACGTCCCGTTCTGCGCACCCATGCAGCAGTTCCACGGACTGGTCAGCCGCATGGCGGAAACGGATGCCGACCACCTTTTCCTGCCGATGATCCGCAGCCTGCCGCACGTGAACGGCGAGCCCTACGCGGTCACCTGCCCCATCGCCCAGGCCGGCCCCGACCTGTTGCGCTGGGATCTGGGCGCCGAACGGTCGGACCGGGTGCTTTCGCCCGTGATCGATGTGGGCGCAGGCAATCTCGAATCGATGGAGTTCCTGGCCGGTTGCCAGACGCTGGCCCAACAGCTCGGTCGCACCGGCCGCGACTGGCGGGCCGCGCATCGCCGGGCCGTCGCAGTCCAAGGGCGGTTCGAACAGGCCTGCGCCGACATCGGGCGGCGGGCGCTGGCGTTCTGTGCGGTCCACCCCATTGTGCCCGTCGTCGTGCTCGGGCGGCCGTACACGATCTACAACACGATTCTGAATTCCAACGTGCCGGCCATTCTGCGCGAGCAGGGCGCCATTGGCATCCCGGTGGACTGCTATCCGGTCGATGAACGCGTTCCCTCGTTCCACGACATGTATTGGAGCCACGGCCAGCGCATCCTGCGGGCCGCGCACCAGATCCGTCGCACGCCCCGCGTCTACAGTCTCTATTGCAGCAACTACTCGTGCGGCCCCGACAGCTTCAACCTGCACTTCTACGCCCACATCATGGAGGGCAAGCCGTTCGCCATCATCGAAACCGACGGCCATTCCGGCGACGCGGGCACCAAAACCCGCGTGGAGGCCTTCCTCCATTGCGTCGCCCAAGACCTGGATGCGCCCGCCGGCACCACGGCGCCGCATGATTTCAGCACGGTCGAAAAACGCCCGTCGTCGGTCGCGGAGATCCGCCACCATGGCGAGACGCTGCTGATTCCGTGGATCGGGCCGGGCTCGCCGATCCTCGCCGCCTGTCTGCGCGGCGCCGGTCTTCTGACGGAATGCCTGCCGCTGCCGGATGCCGAGTCGCTGCGTCTCGGCCGCCGCTGCACCTCAGGCAAGGAATGCCTCCCGCTTTGCCTCACGCTCGGCAACCTGCTGAAGCGCCTGGAGCGGGAGCGCGACACCGACCGGCGGTTCGCCCTGCTCATGACGACCACCAACGGCCCCTGCCGCGAGGGCACCTACAACCTGCTCAACGAGATCACGCTCGAACGCCTGGGCTGGCGGGATCGCGTGCGCATCTGGTCGCCCGCCGACACTGGTTATTTCGACGACATGCCCGGCGGACTATCCGCGCTGGTCTTCACCGCCATGATGGCCGCCGATCTCCTGCTCGGCGCCCTGCATGACGTGCGCCCGGCCGAGGCCCGCGCGGGGGCGGCGCAGGAAACCTATGACCGCCACGTCGCGCGGCTGCTGCGGCGCGTCGAAACGGCCGCGGCCGGCGACCTGTCCTTGGCCGTGGCGCTCTGGCAGGTCGCGACGGGCCGACTCTTTGGACTGAGCCGGCTCCTCGCCGAGGCCGCCATGGATTTTTCCGCCGTCCGCCGTGACCGGCCGCTGCCCACGGTGCTGGTCGTGGGCGAGGTCTACGTGCGCGGCGAGGCTTTTGCCAACAGTTTCATCATCGACAAGCTGGAGGCGCGCGGCCTGCGCGCCCGTCTCGCCCCGCTCTGCGAGTGGATCGAGTATTCCGACCTGGTCAACCGGCGCGAGGCGGCCGGCCTGCGCCTGCGCGATCGCATCAGCAGTGCGGTCCGGCAACGAATCCAGGACCTCGCCTACCGGGCCGTGGCCCGGCCGCTGGGTTGGCCGCCGCGGCCCCGGGTTGATCCGGCGCTGGAGGCGGTGGAACCCTACCTGCGGACCGATCTGTTTGGCGAGGCGGTGCTGACCGTGGGCGGTCCGCTGGAGGAATGGCGTCACCGCCGGATCGACGCCGTGGTCAGCGTGGGACCGCTGGAATGCATGCC